>JAKSKQ010000015.1 GCA_024401675.1 Bacteroidales bacterium
AACCGTCTTGCATGGCATGTGGCTCTCGGAATGGGTGCGGACAACTACCGTTACCACGACCACGAGAAGCTCGCCCACTATGCAAATGCCGCCACCGACATCGAATTCAAATATCCTTTCGGCTTCAAGGAACTTGAGGGTGTGCATTCAAGGACCAACTTCGACCTGAGCAATCATCAGAAGTATTCTGGCAAGAAGATTCAGTATTTCGATCCCGAGACAGGCGAGAGTTACACCCCGTATGTCATCGAGACCTCCATCGGAGTGGACCGCATGGTGCTTGCCGTGCTTTCACACGCATACAAGGAAGAGGTTCTTGAGGGCGGCGAGACTCGTACAGTGCTTTCAATTCCCGCGCCCATCGCACCGGTCAAGGTCGCGGTACTTCCCCTTATCAAGAAAGACGGTCTTCCCGAACTTGCCCAGAAGATTATGGACAGCCTGAAATATGATTTCAACTGCCAATACGATGAGAAAGACTCCATCGGAAAGAGATATCGCCGTCAGGACGCCATCGGAACTCCGTTCTGTGTGACTGTGGACCACGATTCTCTTGTTGACGGATGTGTGACGGTACGCTACCGCGACACCATGGCTCAGGATAGAATCAAGATCGAGGACCTGCCTGCGCTTATCCACAAGGAGTGCGATTTGAGCAACATTCTGCGCACTCTTTAGCAACAAGTATCGAAAGAAAAACGAAAAATCGTTGAAAAGTCACATTTTTCAGGAAATTTCGCCACAAAAGACGAGGATTTCTTGACAGAATGAAAAATCAAGTCGAGCTTTGCTTCGTAAAACATTACATTTATGAAAGCAAAACTCGACTTATTTTACGCAATTGTCAGCGATAACGCACGCCTCGCAGACCCATCACTTTCCTTTGACAGAATCTGCCGCGAAATCGCAGTCTCAAAGGCTGACTTCAACAGATATCTCCTTGACACCGTGGGGTACACAGGGGAGGAAATCATGGATTCTGCAAGAAATGACCTCAAATAGTGGCCTAAATATATTGATAGTGCGATTAATAATTTTTAAATTTGCCCTTGATGCCCATTTTTCAATGAGCATTAACCACGAAACATAAACACAAAACATTTAATAATTATGAAAAACTACTCAACCAAAAGCATCCGCAACGTGGTACTCCTGGGCAGCACAAGGTCAGGAAAGACCACATTGTCTGAAGCGATGCTCTTCGAAGGAAAAGTTATCGAACGCCGCGGTACCGTGGAAGCGGGAAACACAGTTTCTGACAACTCCGAGATAGAGCAGATCAACAAGAAATCCATTTATTCGACACCTCTTTATACCGAATTCCTCGATCATAAGATCAATATCGTGGATACTCCGGGTTCCGACGATTTCGCCGGCGGAGCAGTATCTGCATTCAAGGTCTGCGAGACCGGAGTGATGATTGTCAACGCCCAGCAGGGAGTTGAGGTCGGCACTGAAATCTATGAGAGATATGCCCACGAATACAATGTTCCCCTCATCTTCGGCGTCAACCAGCTTGATGGCGAAAAGGCCAATTGGGAAGGCACAATCGAGAGCATCCGCGAGGCGTTCGGAAAGAACAAGCCGGTGATTATCCAGTTCCCTGTTGCTGTAGGCGACGGTTTCTGGGGCTTCATCGATGTCCTCAAGATGAAATACTATCATTTCAAGGACGAGAACGGTACCCGTGAAGACCTTGAAATCCCTGCCGAATACATGGACCAGGCACAGGAACTCCAGCAGGCCCTTATCGAGAAGGCGGCCGAGTATGACGACAGCCTTATGGAGAAGTTCTTCGACCAGGGCTCTCTCGACGAGGATGAAATCCGCGCCGGCCTCGGAATCGGTATCCGTCAGGGCGATGCCTATCCTATCTTCTGTCTTTCTGCAAAGAGGGATATCGGTGTCAAGAGACTTATGGAATTCATGACAAAGGTGGCAGCCTCTCCGTCAGAGCGCGAGGGCGTCACCAAGACCGGTACCAAGGTTGCCTGCGACGAGAATGCAGCCACCAGTCTTTTCATCTATAAGACTCAGGTCGAGCCTCACCTCGGAGAAGTCGCTTATTTCAAGGTTATGTCCGGAGTCGTGAAGGAAGGACAGGATCTTGAGAATCCCGAGAACGGTGACAAGGAAAGGCTTACCGCCATCTATGCAGTTGCCGGAAAGAAGAAAGAGAAGATGCCTCAGCTTTCAGCAGGAGATATCGGCTGTACAGTCAAGCTCCGCGCCGCCAAGACTGATGTCACCCTTTCAGAGGGCGCCAAAGTCGATGCATTCGAGGAAATAGTGTTCCCCGCTCCGAAGTTCCGCTGCGCTGTAAAGGCCTCCGTTCAGGCTGACGAGGAAAAGATGAGCGCCGCTCTTCTCAAGATTGCCGCCGAAGACCCCACCGTCATTGTGGAATACCACAAGGAACTCAAGCAGACCATTCTCCAGGGCCAGGGCGAGCAGCAGATCAATATCGTGAAATGGCGTCTCAAGAATGAGAACAAGGTGGACATGGAAATCTATGCTCCGAAGATTTCTTACCGCGAGACTATCACCAAGACAGCCACAGCTGAATATCGTCATAAGAAACAGTCCGGCGGTGCCGGCCAGTTCGGTGAGGTTCATCTCCTCATCTGTCCTTACGAGGAAGGTGTAGAGGCTCCCAGGAACTTCAAGATTGACGGTAAGGATACAGTCCTCAACATCAAGACTTCTGAGACTTTCGACCTTGAATGGGGCGGAAAGCTCGAGTTCTACAACTGTGTAGTCGGAGGTGCCATTGATGCCCGCTTCATGCCGGCCATCCTCAAGGGTATCAACGACAAGATGAACGAAGGCCCTCTTACAGGATCGTTCGCCCGCGACATCCGTGTCTATGTCTATGACGGAAAGATGCATCCGGTTGACTCAAATGAAATCTCCTTCATTCTTGCAGCCCGCAACGCTTTCAAGGAAGCCTTCCGCAATGCCGGACCGAAGATTATGGAGCCTATTTACAATATCGAAGTCCTCACTCCCGCAGATTACATGGGTGCCTGTATGTCCGACCTTCAGAACCGCCGCGCCCTCATCGAGGGAATGGGTACTGACAGAGGCTTCTCAACCCTCAAAGCGAGAGTTCCCCTTGCAGAACTTTACAAATACTCCACAACTCTCAGTTCACTCACTTCAGGAGCCGCCACATTCACAATGGAATTTGCTGATTACCAGCCGGTTCCCGCGGATGTTCAGGACAAGCTCCTCAAGGCATACCAGGAGAGCGAAGAAGACGAATAGTATTTTTATCTCATAAAATGGAGCGTCGGGTCTTTGTGTCTGACGCTCTTTTTTGTACCTTTGGAATTCCAAACCAGCGCCTATGTCATTCGTTCATCTCCACGTCCACACACAGTATTCTATTCTTGACGGTCTGAGCACCATGAAGGGCCTTTTTGCCCGGGCGAGGGAACTCGGCATGCCCGCTCTCGCCATGACTGACCATGGAAACATGTACGGTGTGAAAGAGTTCTTCAAGTGGGCGAACGACAAGGAGAACAAGGACGCTGACGGAAACTTCATAGTGAAGCCCATAGTCGGCTGCGAGGTATATGTCACCCGGCATTATGACCATACCCTGAAGGATAGCGAACACAAGAAATATTACCATCTCATCCTTCTTGCCAAGAACTATGACGGCTATAAGAACCTCATGAAAATTGTAAGTACCGCCCATACGGAAGGCATGTACTACAAGCCGAGGATTTCCCACGAGGTGCTTGCCAAATACCATGAGAACCTGATATGCTGCTCGGCGTGTCTTGCCGGAGAAGTGCCCAAGAATATTGTCGCCGGTGATATGGACGGAGCCAGGGAGGCGATTCAGTGGCACAAGGACATATTCGGCGATGACTATTATCTGGAGGTTATGTTGCACAAGACCGAGGTGCCCGGCCTTTCGCTCGATGTTTATGAGGAGCAGAAGATTTCCAATGAAGGGATTTTCACCCTGGCCGCCGAGATGGGAGTGAAAGTGGTAGCCACCAACGACGTGCATTTTGTCAGAAAGGAAGACGGTCCCACCCACGACCGGCTCATCTGCATCACCACCAATGTCAATATCAACGAGCCCAACCGCCTTCACTATACCCAGCAGGAATACCTCAAGAGCGAGGAGGAGATGCTTGCCCTGTTCCCGGACCATCCGGAAGTCATACAGGAAAGCGTCAGTATCGCCGAAAAGATAGAAGCATACCAGATCGACCGTCCGCACGTGCTTCCAAAGTACAGCATCGACCCCAAGTTCCTCGGGGACATCGACACATATCTTGAAAAGTACAAGGATGTCATCGAGGTCGGCAAATACACCGTTTTCAAGGATAAGAAGGGAAACGAGACCGGGCGCGAATACCGCGGTGACGAATTCTGCAGGAGTATGGCGTACCTGTGCCATCTGACATACGAAGGAGCGCACCAAAGGTACGGCCAGACGCTTGACGAGAGCCAGTCGGAGCGTATTGATTTCGAGCTCAAGACCATTTGCAAGATGGGGTTCCCGGATTACTTCCTCATTGTGCAGGACTACATCCGCGCATCCAGGAAAATGGGATATATGGTGGGACCGGGCCGTGGATCCGCGGCGGGAAGAGTGGTCGCGTACTGTATAGGCATCACCAATGTGGACCCGTTGAAATACGGTCTGCTGTTCGAGCGCTTTCTCAATCCTGACCGTGTCAGCATGCCTGATATCGATGTGGACTTTGAAAATCTGCTCGCCGCCCACCAGTATGTGGAAAAGACCTATGGCGAAGACCATGTGTCAAGGGTTATAACATTCGGTACGATGGCGGCGAAGAGCGCCATCAAGGATGTTGCCAGAATCAGCGGCCTCAGCATCGAGGAGAGCAACCGCCTGACCAAAATGATTCCCGACCATCTTTCGGAGAAGGTTGAGGTGGAAGAGCCGTTCAATCCCGAGCTGGATGAGCTGAAACCAGGTTTCAAGATTATCGAGAAGGAAGAGGAGGTGGACGACAAGGAGCATCCGGGGGAGAAGGTCAAGGTGACGAAGAAGTTCCAGAAGGGCTATGTGGACAAGGATGTCAAGATAACCCTGAAGAACTGTTACAAACTTGTCCCCGACTTCAGGAACGAACTGGAGAAAGGTACCGATCTCGTGAAGGATGTCCTCAAGTATGCAAAGGAACTTGAGGGATGTATCCGTCAGGTGGGAATGCACGCCTGCGCGACAATTATCGGCCGCGGCAACCTCGAGGACTACATTCCCATCACTCTTTCCGTGGATAAGGAGACCGGTAGGAATGTATGGACGTCTCAGTACGACGGACACTATATCGAGGAAGTGGGAATGTTG
Organism: Bacteroidales bacterium; assembly: GCA_024401675.1. Taxonomy (GTDB): domain Bacteria; phylum Bacteroidota; class Bacteroidia; order Bacteroidales; family UBA932; genus Cryptobacteroides. The sequence goes on from JAKSKQ010000015.1 coordinate 5,342, forward strand.
AAGATGGACTTCCTCGGCCTCATCACCCTGTCCATTATCCACGCGACCCTCGACAACATCAAGAAAAACCACGGTATCGACATCGATATAGAGGCGATACCCATCGATGACAAGGAAACCTATGAACTTTACGGACGCGGCGACACCACCATTGTGTTCCAGTTCGAGTCGGAGGGAATGAAAACCTGGCTCCAGAAGCTTCATCCGGAGCGTCTGGAAGACCTCATAGCGATGAATGCGCTTTACCGGCCGGGCCCCATGCAGTACATCCCGTCATTTGTGGACAGGAAACTCGGCCGGGAGCCCATCAGCTACGACCTTCCGGCGATGTCGAAATATCTCGCGGACACCTACGGAATCACTGTTTATCAGGAGCAGGTCATGCTTCTGTCGCAGGAACTTGCCGGTTTCACCAAGGGAGAGGCCGACAAACTCCGCAAGGCGATGGGTAAGAAACAGATTGCGGTGCTGGAGTCGCTCAGGGACAAGTTCATGGCCGGCGGCAAGGCAAACGGACACCCGGAAAAGACACTTGATAAAATCTGGAAAGATTGGAGGAAGTTTGCCGAGTACGCCTTCAACAAATCCCACGCGACATGCTATGCGTGGGTCAGCTATCAGACAGCATACCTCAAGGCACATTATCCGTCCGAGTTCTTTGCGGCCAACCTCAGCTGCAACCTGGACAAGATGGATGAAATCAAGAAGATTATCGCCGACTGCAAGAAGCATCACATTGCTGTGCTCAACCCGGATGTCAACGAGAGCGGCCTTGAGTTCACGGCCACAAAGAAGGGTGATATCCGATTCGGCCTTGCCGGCATAAAGACCTTCGGAAAAAATGTGGCGGAGGCTATTGTTGCCGAGCGGGAAAAATCCGGCGTGTACAAAGACCTGTTCGATTTTGTGGAGAGACTCGCGCCGATGATGAACAGGCATACGCTCGAGTGCCTGATATACTCCGGCTCATTCGACTCCTTCGGTCTGAAGAGGACCCAGTTCGAGAGTCCCACGGCAAGCGGGGAAACTCTTCTGGACTCGATAGTGAAGTACGCACTGGGATATGCCAAGGACCAGGCCGGCGATATGTCCATGTCCCTTTTCGGTGATATGGAGGAATTGAAGCCCCAGAGGCCGGAAATCCCCGAGTATGTTCCTGTGGAAAATGAAGTGGAACTGCTTCACAGGGAAAAGGAGTTCGTGGGAATGTATCTTTCAGCCCATCCTCTTGACCGATATGCCCTTGAAATCGAAAACTTCACCAATTCCACAATCGAGGATATTCCCGAGCGCATAAAGGAGTGCACGGAGAAGAAAGCGGTCGCGCATTTGAGTCTCGCTGCATTTTCCACAGATTTCACAGTTAAGACTTCGATGAGCGGAAAGCAGTACTCCATAGTCCACATCGAAGACTTCACGAGCAGTTATGAGATTCATCTCATGGGCAAGAGCCACGAAAAATACCTTCCGATTTTCAACAGGGAGGAGAAAAATGTGGCGATTCTCATCAATGCCGATATCGACAAATCGTTCCGCAATCCGGAAGAATATGAACTGCGTATAATATCCATCTCTCTTCTGTCCAATGTCGCCGAGGACATGATCCGCGAGATTAAAATATATGTGGACTCCGCGCAGGTAACTCCGGAATTCAGAAAGAATCTGGTGAAGGTTCTGCGTGCCCACAAGGGCAAGACTCCAGTCTCATTCGCGATTTACGACAGGAAGAAATCATATTCGGCAGAAGTCACTTCCGGAAAATTCACTGTGGAGGCAAGTCAGCTTCTCTCCGATGAACTGGAGGAAGTCGGAATCAAATGTTCAGTAGTTAAAAAGTAATGGAAAGTTTTGCAGAAATAGGTAAGAAAGAGGCTCTCCGCCGCCTGTATGCGGAAAGCGGATATCATTTTGGGGACAAATGTTCCTTCGAGTCGTCCGACAAGGAAAAAGTGGTGACCGTCAGCAAAATGTTCAGCGAGGGGCTGGACTTCGACCTTGTGTATTTCCCCTTGAAGCACCTTGGATACAAGACGGTTGTGATGGCAACAGGGGAACTTTACTCGCAGCTGTGTGAGGCGCGGGTGCTCAGCATCGTGATAGGAGTGTCCGCCAAGCTGGATTATCAGCAGATTTCCCTGATATGGTCGGGAATTACGGAAGCCGCAGGGGAATTCGGGTACAAAAAAGTGTCTCTCGACCTGCTTCCGTCCCGCAACGGGCTCAGTATCTCTGTCTGTGCCACCGGGGCTGTCAGGACAGAGCATATCGCAGCGGTGAAGGCCCCTTCAAGCAAGGATCTTCTCTGTGTGACGGGTAATCTCGGTGCTGCATACATCGGTCTTCAGGCGCTTGAAAACGAAAAGACGAAATTCGACGGGAAAACCCAGCCGGACCTTGAAAAATACAAGCGTTTCGTGTCCGCATATCTCAAGCCGGAACTGAAGGCTCATTTCCCCACTCTTCTCCGCGAGGCCGGTTATGTGCCGAGCTGTGTGCAGTTTGTGGAAAGGGGACTTGCGGACGCCATGTTGCAGATTGCCTCCGATACCGACCTTGGAGTGAAGGTCTATGCCGACAGGATACCCTTTGCCGGAGATTCGTTCGATGTTGCTGAAGGCCTCGGGGCGGACGCAATGACAGCCGCTCTCAACGGAGGCGACGACGCGAGACTTCTGTTCACAATTCCACTCGCCTCTTATGAGGATTTCCGCCGCGACTTCCAGGAATTCGAAATCATAGGCCACCTGGCCCTCCCGGAAGCCGGAACCGTAATAGTCCTCCCCGACGGAGTGGAACTTCCCGTCAAGGCCCAGGGGTGGAAGACGGAGGAATAGCCCCTCTAGCAATTCATTCCGCCGCAGACGGAGATGACCTGGCCGGTGACATAGGAGGACAGGTCACTGGCGAGGAAGAGGGCCACTTTGGCGACTTCTTCGGTCTCGCCGCCGCGGCGCAGGGGGATGGTTTTCTCCCAGGCCTTGCGCACATCTTCAGGAAGCGAGGCGGTCATATCGGAATTGATGAAGCCGGGAGCAATGCAGTTGGCCCTGATGCCGCGGGAGCCGAGTTCCTTGGCGGCGGATTTCGCAAGCCCTATCATACCGGCCTTGGATGCTGAATAGTTGCACTGGCCGGCATTTCCGCACATTCCCACAACAGAAGACATATTGATGATGCTTCCGCTCCTCTGGCGCATCATCACGGGAGTTATCGCCTGGATGAAATTGAATGCGCTCTTGAGATTGATGCGGAGCACATCGTCCCACATCTGCTCGGTCATCCTCAGGAGCAGGGTGTCCCTGGTAATTCCGGCGTTGTTGACAAGAATATCGATGCGGCCGAAGTCCGCGGCAATTTTCTCCACCACTTCGTGGGTCTGGGTGAAGTTCGAAGCGTCGCTTTCGTAGGCTTTTACGCGAACTCCGAGCGCTTCCAGTTCAGCCTTTGTCTGCATGGCTACATCGCCGATAACAATGTCGGTGAATGCGATGTCGGCACCTTCGGCGGCGAATTTCAGTGCGACCGCCTTTCCTATACCCTTGGCCGCTCCGGTGATGAGGGCGACTTTTCCTTCAAGAAGTTTCATATTCCATTATTTGTTTTGTTTCATATCTTCCTCGACTTCCTCCACAGTTGCGGGAAGGCGGTAGCGCCCGAGACGGCGGGCTCCGTACTCCATCACGAGAACATCATCCTCAATCCTGATTCCTCCGAAATCCTTGTATGATTCGAGCCTGTCGAAGCGGATGAAATCCTTTCCGATGCCGTTCTTCCGGTAATGTTCGATAAGCGCCGGGATGAAATAAATGCCCGGTTCGTCGGTGAACACATGTCCCGGACGGAGTTCCCGCGCCATACGGAGACTTCCGAGGCCCAGAAGGGGAGAGCGGGCCTGGCCCGGATCATAGCCCTCCAGATTTTCGCCGAAATCCTCCATATCGTGCACATCCAGTCCCATATTGTGGCCCAGTCCGTGAGGCATGAAAAGCCCGGCGACATCGGCCTCGAGCATATCCCCGGTATTTCCTTCGACCAGCCCGAGCCCCTTGAGGCCTTCGAGCATATTGAGAGCCACAGCACGACTGATTCCGGTATAAGTCTTCCCGGGACCGGCCATCTCGAATGCGAGTTCATTGCAGCTGAGAACTATGTTGTAGATGTCTTTCTGTTTACTGGTGAATTTACCGCTGACAGGGAAGGTTCTTGTGAAATCGCCGGCGTAGTGCATGTTATTCTCCGCGCCCGCATCGACCAGAAGCAGTTTGCCGTCCTCAAGAACAGCATTGTGCCAGGGGTTGTGCAGGGTCTCGCCGTGCTGGGAGAGAATGGTGGAGAAACTGGTGCCCCAGCCCTTTGAGAGGGTGACACCCTCCATTCTCCCGACGAGTTCCTGCTCAGGGACACCGGCCCGGCAGCCGCGTCTTGCCGCAGTGTGCATCTCATAGGTGATATCGCAGGCCTTGTCTATTTCCTCGATTTCACAGTCTTCCTTTATCAGTCGCATTGAAATCACCGCCTTCACGAGGGCGGCGGAGGCATTCGCGCAGCCTTTCTTCCCGTCGGAAACCACCTGCCGGGGGGAGAGACCGAGAAGGTCGGCGAGGCATCCGGCGTTGTAGTGGCGGGATGCAGGCAGGAAATGTACAGGTCTTCCGGCCTTGCGCGCAGAGCGTACAGTTTCGAAAAATGCATTGTATGGGGCGGTGCTGTGTACCCCGACAGTCTCCGCGCGGGACGCCACACTCGGCTGGGGCCCCATCCAGATTATATCGTCGATATCGACATCATCTCCGTAGATGGTTTCCTTTCCGCTCTCGAGGTCGATTGTGGCGGCAAAAAGCGGTTCATCTATTCCCCAGAAATAAAGGAATGTGCTGTCCTGACGGAAGCGGTAGCAGTTGTCGGGATAATTCTGGGGGGAGTCGGCATTGCCGAGAAAAATGGCGAGCCCCTTCTCCCCGGACAGGAGAGAGACAAGGCGCGCGCGACGCGAAATATAAGTGTCTTTGTAAAACATAATCTTAACCTATTGAGCCTTCGAGTGATACCTGAAGCAATTTTCCGGCTTCCACGGCGAACTCCATCGGAAGTTTGCTCAGGACATCCCTGGCATACCCGCCGACAATGAGTCCTACCGCATCTTCGGAAGATATTCCCCTCTGATTGCAGTAGAAGAGCTGGTCGTCGGAGATTTTGGAGGTTGTGGCCTCGTGTTCCACAACTGCTCCGGGACACTGGTTGATGATTTTCGGGAAAGTATGTGCGCCGCAGCGGGATCCGATCAGGAGGCTGTCGCACTGGGAGAAGTTCCGTCCGCCGACAGCGCCCGGCATCATTCTCACCAGACCGCGGTAACTGTTCTGGCTCCGTCCGGCGCTGATTCCTTTGCTGACTATGCGGCTGCGGGTGTTTTTCCCGATGTGGATCATCTTCGTGCCGGTATCAGCCTGCTGGAAATTGTTGGTCACGGCGACAGAATAGAATTCCGAAGAGGAATTGTCACCTTTCAGAATAGTGGAAGGGTATTTCCATGTGATGGCAGAGCCGGTCTCGACCTGGGTCCAGCTGAGATGGCTGTTCTCGCCGCGGCAGATTCCACGCTTTGTCACAAAGTTGAAAATGCCGCCCTTACCCTGCGCGTCGCCGGGGTACCAGTTCTGCACGGTGGAATATTTCACATCGGCATCTTTTTCCACAATAATCTCCACCACAGCGGCATGGAGCTGGTTTTCGTCCCTCATCGGGGCCGTACAGCCCTCCATATAACTCACATACGAACCTTCATCGGCCACAATCAGCGTCCTTTCGAACTGGCCGGTGCCGGAGGCGTTGATACGGAAGTAACTGCTCAGTTCCATCGGGCAGCGGACGCCTTTCGGAATATAGCAGAAGGAGCCGTCGGAGAAAACCGCGGCGTTGAGAGCCGCATAGAAATTGTCTCCGCTCGGAACAACGGTGGCGAGGTACTTGCGTACCAGGTCGGGATGGTTTTTGACCGCCTCTGAAAAAGAACAGAAAATGATGCCTTTTTCCGAAAGGGCCTTTCTGAAGGTTGTGGCGACACTGACCGAGTCGAACACAGCGTCCACCGCAACACCCTCGCTTTCCTTCACTCCGGCAAGGGCCCTCCTCTCGTTGATGGGGATGCCGAGTTTGTCGAAGGTTTTTTCCAGTTCCGGGTCTATTTCGGTGGGAGCATCCTTGCGGCGGGAAGGCGCAGCATAATAAATAATGTCCTGAAAGTCGATTTCCGGTATGTTCAGATGTCCCCAGGCGGGGAGAGTCATCTTCTGCCATTTGCGGAATGCGTCGAGGCGGAAGTCGAGCAGCCATGAAGGCTCCTCCTTCTTTTGGGAGATGAAGCGGATAATATCTTCGCTCAGACCCTTCGGAGCGAAATCCTGCTCCAGGTCAGTCACAAAACCATGCTCGTATTCTTTTGACGTGAAGTCATTTATTACCGATGTTCCTTTCATTTTCTTTTCCACATATCCATCCTCTTGTCCTGGATTTCCAGACTATACCGGATATTATCAGCGCGGCCGAAGCCGCTGTCATTATACATCCCGTCACAACATCACGGCCCGTAAAAGAGAAAGCACACGCCGCGGCAAGGCATAATATGCCGCAGAACCCGGCGAGGAAAGCGCCTTTCCCGGCAACGACCTCAACCGCGATGAGAACAAATCCCAATATGACGAGCCCTATGAGAATCATGGCAATGATGTACAACAAAGGATATTCCGCAACACAAAGATACAAAATCTTGATTGTACACGGGAATATTTTTTCACAATTCAGTAAAAAAATCTAAATTTGCACCCTATTATGCTGAAAAGTGCAAAAGAGCACAAACCGCATCGGAAACAATTAAATAACAAATAACAACAATTATGCAAAGTAAAGGTGCAATCAGATTCGTAGCCATCATCCTGGCTCTTGTCTGCCTTTGGGAGCTCTCCTTCACTGCCGTTACCCGTATTCAGGAGAAAAAGGCTGTGAAGTATGCCGACAAGGTGGCCGAGGCCGTGATGCAGAGCGCTGCGTATGGCAAAGTCGCAGAAGGCGACCGTGCCTACTACATCGATTCAGTAAAGAAGGTGAACAACCGCTGGTATCTGGACTCTATCGCTTCAGAGAAAGTCTATATGGGCTACACCTTCAAGAAAGTGAGAGAGAAAGACATCAACCTCGGACTCGACCTCAAGGGTGGTATGAACGTAATGCTTCAGGTGCAGCTCGAGGATCTTGTCAAGGCTCTTGCCGACAATAACCCTTCTCCCGTATTCAACGAAGCAGTCGCCACCGCGGCAAGCCGCAGTGTTGTCGAGAGAGCCGACTTCATCACTCTTTTCGCAGACACATGGGAAAAGATTGGTGACGCTCCCCTCGCGCAGATTTTCGGAACTTATGAGCTCAGGGACAAGATCAAGCCCGAGTTCACTAACGCCCAGGTCATCTCTGTCATCCGTACAGAGGCCGAGAGTGCAATCAGCAACTCCTTCAACGTGCTCCGCAACCGTATCGACCGTTTCGGTGTGACTCAGCCCAATATTCAGAAAATCGGCAACACCGGACGTATCCTTGTCGAACTTCCCGGTGTGAAGGAGCCCGAGCGTGTCCGCAAACTTCTCCAGGGTACAGCATCCCTCGAGTTCTGGGCCACTTTCCAGAATACCGAGATTTATCCTTACCTCCAGGAGGCCAATGCCATCATCGCCCAGCTCAATGCAGAAGAAGAGACTGAAGTTTCCGCTACCGCCAAAGCTTCCGAGGAAGATATCCTCGCAGAGGAAATCGAAGGTGCAGCGGCTGCTGATGCCGCAGAGGTTGAGGCCTACAGAAAGGCCAATCCTCTTTTCGCAGCCCTCAATCCTCCCATGTACGGAGGCCGCCTCAGCGGAACAGCCTGCATCGGTTATGCGAACTATGCAGATACCACCAAGATCAACAAGTGGCTTGCAATGCCTCAGATAAAGGCTCTCTTCCCGGTTGAATTCATTCCCATGTGGGGTGTCAAGCCTGTCGATGGTTCAGACAATGTATTCGAGCTCGTAGCCATCAAGGCCACATCCCGTGACGGCAAGGCTCCTCTCGATGGCGGTTACATCACCGACGCCCGTGTACAGTACAGCGAGTCCCGCGGCGGCAACCCCGCTGTCTCAATGAGCATGAACGCTGAAGGTGCCAATATCTGGGCCCAGCTCACCAAGAACAACATCGGACGCCAGATTGCCATCGTTCTCGACGGCATGGTATATTCATATCCTACAGTTCAGAATGAGATTTCAGGCGGTAACTCCGAAATCACAGGCAACTTCGACCTCGAAGAAGCTGAGGACCTTGCCAACGTCCTCAAGTCAGGTAAGCTTCCCGCACCTGCAACCATCATCCAGGAGCAGGTCGTAGGTCCTTCACTCGGTGCCGAGTCCATCAACAAGGGTCTCATTTCCTTCGTCCTCGCTTTCATCCTTGTACTTATCTACATGGTTGTATTCTATCAGGGCGCAGGTCTTGTCGCTGACTGCGCGCTCCTTTGCAACGTGCTTCTCCTCTTCGGAACCCTCGTTTCATTCGGAGCAGTCCTCACCCTTCCCGGTATTGCCGGTCTCGTCCTCACCCTCGGTATGGCGGTCGATGCGAACGTCATCATCTATGAGCGTATCAAGGAGGAACTCCGTGCAGGCAAGGGCTTGAGCAAGGCAATCGCCGACGGTTATTCAAACGCTTACTCAGCCATCATCGACGGTCAGCTCACCACTCTCATCACCGGTTTCGTGCTCTTCGCCATCGGCTCCGGTCCTGTGAAGGGCTTCGCCACCACTCTTATCATCGGTATCATCACTTCCGTAGTGACAGCCATCTTCATCTCACGCCTTGTGTTTGAAGACCGCCTCGCCCGCGGAAAGAACATCACATTCGAGAACAGCATCACCAAGGACTTCCTGCAGCATACCCGCATCAAGTTCCTCGAGCACAGGAAGGTTTACTACTGCATCTCAGGCGCTCTCATTCTCATAGGTATCCTGTCAATCTGCTTCAAGGGTTTCACTTACGGTGTCGATTTCACCGGAGGCCGTACTTTCGTGGTCCGCTTTGACAAGCCCGTACAGACCGAGGATGTGCGCCAGGCCACTCTCGATGTATTCGAGGCTGCCGCTGCTGCCGACGAGACTGTGAAGAACTCTTCTGTCGAGGTCAAGCAGTTCGGTGGTGAAAGCCAGATTAAGGTCACTACCTCTTATAAATATGACCAGGAATCAGTCGATGTCGATGCAGAAGTTGAAGGCCTTCTCTATCAGGCTCTCCACGGATTCTTCGCAGAGGATATTTCATTCGCCGATTTCCACGATACAGCCAACAACCCCAACGGTATCATCTCTTCCGATAAGGTTGGTGCGACTATCGCCAACGACATGAAGCGTCAGGCCATCATCTCAGTGATTCTCGCCCTCATCGCAATCTTCGGATATATCGCAGTCAGGTTCAAGAAGTGGACTTGGGGTCTTTCAGGTGTCATCTCACTTGCCCATACCGCTTTCATTGTGATCGGCTTCTTCTCTCTGTTCTCAGGTATTCTTCCTTTCACCCTCGATGTCGATTCAACCTTCATCGCGGCCATCCTTACCATCATCGGTTACGCCATCAACGATAACGTGGTTATCTTCGACCGTATCCGTGAGTACAGGAAGGATCATCCGAAGGCAGAGCTTTCAGAGAACGTCAACCTCGCCCTCAACGCGACTCTGTCCCGTACAATGAACACTTCACTCACCACTCTCGTCACAATGATTGCCATTGCAATCTTCGGCGGTGAAGTAATCCGCGGTCTCGCAGTGGCCCTCATCCTCGGAGTTGTCATCGGTACTTATGCATCAATCTGCATCGGTTCGACTTCAATGTACGACCTTGAGATTGCCGCTGCAAAGCGTAAGGCAAAGAAGGAAGGCAAATAAATCTTCCTGAAAATATCCCAAAAAAGACGTAAATCTTTTTGTACTGAAAAGATTTACGTCTTTTTTGTGCAGAATGCGGCTTGTCTGTCATACATTTGTGATGATGGATATGAAGCGTATAGTTCTGCTGCTAGTATTTCTCTGTCCGACTCTTTGTGTGGCGGAGGATGATTTGCGCGTGATGTTCTGGAATCTGGAGAATTTTTTCGATTACCGGGATGAAAGGGCGGCAGCAGGAGAGGGGAAAGATGACCGAGTGATGTCCAGGAAAGCTTTTTACTCCAAATGCAATCAGATTGCCAAGACGGTTCTTTGGGCGGGAGGGGAGTATGGCATGCCGGATATAATAGGAGTTGCTGAGGTCGAGAATGCCTTTGTCATGCGGCAGGTGCTTTCGTCCACACTGCTTCGCAAATGCGGTTACCGATATTTGCATTATGAATCAGCAGACCGGCGCGGAATAGATGTCGGCTTATACTACGGGTCAAGGTGCAAAATCGCCTCCAAGGGCAAAACGCCTGTGGTCACATCCGAAGGCGATACTCTTGCAACCCGCGACATGCTGTGGGCCGTTACCACGGACGGAACCGCGTTTGTGGTTTGCCACCATCCTTCCAAGTTCTCAGGCGCGAAGGCAAGCGCCCCCAAGCGGGAAGCGGCGGTGGAGAGTCTTTGCCGCATTGCGGATTCTCTTTCATCCGCCGGGCACAGAATTATTGTAATGGGTGATTTCAACGACACGCCCACCTCGCCTGTCTTCGGCCCGCTGGAAACCAGGCTGACCAATATGTCTGAGCCGCATTTGAGGAAAAAGGATGGCACGATACGCTACAACGGCAAATGGGAATTGATAGATATGTTCTGGGTCTCAGGCGGATTTGAGGACAAGGCCGCGATGGAAATTCTCCGTCCGCCCTTTCTCATGGAACGGGATCCGCGCCACGGAGGCGTGAGGCCGCGCCGCGCATATTCGGGTCCCCGATTTACCGGGGGAGTGTCCGACCACCTGCCTGTGTATCTCGTGGTGAAAAAATGACTATATTTGCGGGAATTATAAGCTTATAAAATAATGTCACTCAAATGCGGAATAGTCGGACTCCCCAATGTGGGCAAATCGACACTTTTCAATTGTATCAGCACCGGAAAGGCCCAGAGTGCCAATTTCCCCTTCTGCACCATAGAACCCAACATCGGCTCCACATCAGTTCCCGATGAAAGACTCAATGTCCTTGCGGACATCTGCAAGCCCCAGAGGGTCATTCCCGCCACTGTGGAAATAGTCGATATCGCCGGCCTTGTCAAGGGAGCCAGCAGGGGAGAGGGTCTCGGCAACCAGTTCCTCGCGAACATACGCGAATGCGATGCCATTCTCCATGTGCTGCGCTGCTTCGATGATGAAAATATCGTCCATGTGGACGGCAGTGTGGATCCGGTCCGTGACAAGGAAGTCATCGACATGGAGCTTCAGCTCAAGGACCTTGAGACCATCGAGAGCAGGATTGCCAAGACTTACAAGCAGGCCCAGGTGGGGGACAAGACCGCGAAGAAACTTTACGACCTCCTCTCCCGTTATAAGGACGCCCTCCTTCAGGGCAAATGCTGCCGCACTGTGAAGCTTGAAAACGCCGAGGAAGAGGCTCTCTCCCACGACCTTTTCCTGCTTACCAACAAACCGGTTATGTATGTCTGCAATGTGGATGAGAATTCTGCGGCGACTGGTAATGAATATGTGGAAAAGGTCCGCGAAGCCGTCAGGGATGAAGGAGCCGAGATACTTGTCATTGCCGCGAAGATTGAGTCCGAGATAGCGGAACTCGAAAGTTATGAGGAGCGTCAGATGTTCATAGAGGAGATGGGACTCACCCAATCCGGAGTTGTCCGTCTCATCCAGAGCGCATATTCGCTCCTGAACCTCCAGACTTTCTTCACCGCCGGAGCCGATGAGTGCCGCGCGTGGACCATCAACAAAGGCGACAAGGCCCCTCGTGCGGCCGGTGTCATCCACACGGATTTCGAGAAAGGTTTCATCCGCGCCGAAGTGATAAAATATGATGATTTTGTCGCCCTCAAGAGTGAATCCGCATGCAGGAATGTGGGCAAGCTCTATATCCAGGGCAAAGACTATATTGTTGAGGACGGCGACATAATGCATTTCCTCTTCAATGTCTGATATGCTTAAAATTCTGGGGTTTGATCCGGCCAGACACAAGATTTCCACCGAAATCAGCGCCGGAATCACCGCGTTTCTGACGATGGCGTACATTCTCGCCGTCAACCCCACCATATTCTCCAGCGTGGAATGGATGCCTCCCAGGGCGGTGTTCACAGCCACCGCCGTGGCCTCCGCATTTGCCACCCTGCTGATGGCGCTGTATGCGAAAAGACCGTTCTGTGTGGCTCCCGGAATGGGACTGAATGCATTTTTCGTATATACAGTATGCATAATGTCCGGCCACAACTGGAGATTTGCCCTGACCGCCGTTTTCGTGGAGGCGGTGATAGCCCTGATACTGTCCCTGACAAACACGCTGACCAAAATCGCAAACGCCATTCCGCAGGGGCTCAAGAATGCCATAACCGCCGGAATCGGGCTTTTCATCGCATTCGTGGGACTTCAGAGCGCTGGGATTGTGGTCAAATCCGACACCACCCTCGTCTCTTTGGGTAATATCACCCAGGGGGCCGCGCTCCTCGGTGTCATAGGTCTTACCATAACCTGCATACTGATTACACTTGATGTCAAGGGAGGCATTCTGATAGGAATCATAGCCACCACCATCATCGGCCTTTTCATCAAGGACCCCGAGACCGGTGAGGTTTTGACCGAACTTCGCGGACAGGCGGTCTCAATGCCCGAAAGCCTGTCGCCGATTTTCTGCAAGATAGACTTCCGGAGCCTTCTGGTCCCCGATTTCTGGGTTGTGGTGCTGGCGCTTCTTTTCTACGATATGTTCAGTGTGATGGGCTCCGTCGTGGCTTTGTCCGGGAAGAGTGGATATGTTGACAGCAATGGCAATCCCCTGAATTCCGGGAAATGTTTCGCCGCCAACAGCATCGGCAGCATCGCCGCATCCTTGTGCGGAACATCCACAATGACCATTTTCATGGAAAGCGCTTCCGGAATCGGCTCCGGCGGCCGCAGCGGGCTTACTTCGCTCACGACAGCCGTCTGCTTTGTACTGGCTCTGCTTTTCTCCAACGTCTTCCTTGCAATTCCAGCTCCCGCCACCGCCGCTCCGCTTGTCATAATAGGAGTGATGACCATATCTTCGGTTTCCGACATAGACTGGACCGATTACCGCGAGGCCATCCCCGCCTTCCTGGCTCTTGTCATCATGCCCATGACCTACAGCATCGCGGACGGAGTGTTCATAGGAATCATCGCATACACAGTCCTCTCCCTCGTTGAAGGAAAGCGCAAGGACCTGTCGCCGTTGATGTATATTCTGACCATACTTTTCATTTTGAAATACATATTTCTTTGAGACTGCACATCCGCATACTGACTGCGCTCGTGGCGCTATTTGTCTGCGGAATACCCGTAGGGGCACAGTTCTACTCGATGGGTGCGGACCCCGCGTCCCTGCGCTGGTACCAGAAGGAAAGCGAACATTTCAAGGTCGTCTATCCCTGCGGAACCGATTCCCTCGCCTCAAAGTATCTGCGTTCCCTTGAAAGGTATTTTCCCTATGCCGGCCGCTCCACAGGTTTCGGTCTTCGCGAAGGCGGCAAAAAATTTCCGGTCCTGCTCCATACCAGAGCCAATATTTCCAACGGATCGGTGGCGTGGGCACCCTCGAGGATGGAACTTTTCACCAATCCGTCCACAGACAAATACGAGGCTCTTCCATGGATTGATATGCTCACTATCCACGAGCAGCGACACATGTTCCAGATGCAGTTCGGTCAGAGTCATGTGTTCCGGCCGTTCGGTTATATTTTCGGAGAAATGTGGTGCGGGGCAATGGCGGGCCTGTATGCCGAGCCTATGTGGCTGGAAGGAGATGCAGTGGTTGCGGAAACCGCGCTATCTTCCAGCGGACGCGGCCGGAGCGCGTATTTCCTGAACTACTATATGGCCGCTTTCGACAGCGGGGACATGAGGACATTCCAGAAATGGAAAACGGGAGAGCAGGGAAAATATTCTCCCGACATCTATGCTCTCGGGTACATGACCATCAGCGGATACAGGGTCAAATACGACTGTCCCGATATAATGCGCAGATACCTCGAGACCGCTTCGCGCAAGCCATATATCATTTGGAGGAACCTCTATATTTCAAAACCGCTGTCAGGTCGCAATGTGAGCAATACTTTTCCGGAAATTGCCGCCTGGTACAGGGATATGTGGAGAGAGGAAATGCTTCGGAGGGCTCCTTTTATGGAGTATGAGCAGATTGTCTCGACTCCGAGGTTCTACACCGAATACAGCAATCTGACGCTGCCCGGCGGAAAACTCCACGCCACAGCTACAAGCCTCTCTTCGGCAGCAAGTCTTGTCCTGATCGATTCCGCGGGAGTGCACCGAAGATGTCCCAGTGCAGCGGATGCGTATTATTCCGTGTCTGACGGAAACAAGCTTTTCTGGAGCGAAAATGTGTCTTCGCTGAGATGGGAACTTGGCGGAAGTTCGAAAATCGGGATGCTTGACACGGAAAAGGGGCGCAGCGGGAAGTTTATCACCGGAGGCGGAAAACTCTATTACAGTCCTTCCTGCAATGAGTCGGCCGGACTTGTGGCGGTATCGGAACACACTCCCGCCGGCACCACGGTTCTTGCTGTTATTGACAGTGGGAACGGAAAGCCGATACGGGAAATATCCCTTCCTGACTGGCAGCAGGTCTATGAAATGACATGGGGTGCGGACAGCCTGATATACGCCAGTATACTTGGAGACGGCGGATTCGGTCTTTATTGCATCAACCCGTTTGAAGAATCCTCTTTCAGGGAGATTCTCCCGCCCCGGCCGGTTTCGATAGAGCGTCCGCAGTACAGGGACGGCTCGCTGTATTTCGGCAGTGACCTCGGAGGGGTACAGGAACTTTATGAACTGGAACTCGGAAGCGGGCGGCTTTTCCGCCGCAGTTCGACCAAATACGGATCCTCGTCATTCGTTTTCGGTGACGGATACCTGTATTTTTCCCGTCATGATGCAGCCGGCAAACTTGTATGCCGTACTCCTCTGGCCGACCTTCCGAAGGTTGAGGTGGTATGGGGGGATGAATATAAGTGGAAGGTAGCAGATTGTCTGTCAGCTCAGGAAGCGGCCCTGTCCGGAGTGGATACCATAACATATAAGAGCGAGACACAAATTCCCGTAGGGGAGCCGCGCCGCTACCGGAAGGCCGGGCATCTTTTCCGCCTTCATTCATGGATGCCCCTGTATGCGGATGTCAGTTCCATATCCTCGTCCTCGCTGGACATTTCCGACCTGAGTGCAACCCTCGGCGCCACGGCAATATTCCAGAACACCCTCGGTACATTTATCGGCACTGTAGGATATTCCGCCCATCCCGATGCGTTCAATCCCGCTGCCCGCTGGAGGCACGGTGCACATCTCACATTGACCTACAAGGGCTGGGTCCCGGTTCTTGAAGCGGAAGTCCATTTCAACGACCGGGCCGCCTTCGAATATATTCCGGCCAATGTCCACACCCCCGCCACAACTGAAAATGGCTTTTATCTCAGCAGTGGCTATATGCGCAATTATCTGACCGGGACTCCGAATGTCAATGCCACGCTGCGCACTTATGTGCCGCTGAACTTTTCGAGCGGCGGATGGAACCGGGGAGTTGTGCCATCGGTGAGCCTGTCCCTGGGTAACGACAGATATTACCGCGGAATTGTGGACCTGATGCATTATACCGACATTTCCGGTAAAGGGAATTCATTCAATGCGGTGGCCGGTATTTCCGGGGACCGCTTTGTTCCCGAGGCCGATTTGTCTGCTAGTCTGAGGGGTTACATCATCCGCAACATGGCGGCGCACGGAATCTATCCCAAGTTCGGCGTCGCTCTCGAGGGAGGGATGCGCACATCCCTTGTGCTTGGAGACATCGTGTCGAAGAACTGGTACGGCTACGCCTATATGTATCTTCCCGGTTTCCGGGAGACTCACGGCATCAGACTCAGTTCCACGGTTCAGGGGCTGATAAGCGGCGGACAGATAAACAGTATTCTTGTGAACAATCTTCCGCGCGGTCTTTCCAAAGACACCGCCCTGCTTTTTGAAACTCCTTCCGGCAAAGGGGAGATTTCTTCGCTGCTGTCCTTCCAGTACGCATGGCCGGTGAACGGAAGTTTCCTTAATTTCGGCAGCGGAGCGCTTTCCGTCAAGCGCATCCTCATCTCGCCGTTCTTCGATTATTTCTGCGGAAAGAACTTCAGCGGCAGCATGTACAGCGCCGGTGGGTCCCTTTCCATAACCACCGGCTCCCTGCTTTGGTTCTCTTCGAGCGAACTCACCATAGGTCTTGTCGCCTGTTACAACGGCGGGCGGGCTCTTGATGACTATCTATCCCGGGGCAGGAGAGTGTCCTCACATTTTTACATAGGTCCTACATTTTCAGCAAGTTTCTGACAATGAATACAAAAATCATCAAAATCAGCGCACTGATTTGCGCAGCATTGCTTATTATTTCCTGTGCTCAGAAGAAGAAATCAGGCAACCTTCCTCAAAGAACATTTCCGATGGTGACGGTCCCCGGAATCATAGTCAATCCCGGGCAGAGGGCCGAATATATGACCGTGCATTACTGGGACGCCTTTCTGGACACGGCTACCGTGGCCGGGTACCTGTGCGACAGCAGTCATTGCAGCGGAGTTGAGAGACGCGCTCTCGAACAGGTCATATCCAACTATGCCTCCGCTTTCGATTACGCGGGACCCCAGGTGTGGAAGAAATCCATGGAAAGGCTTTACAGCCGTCTTGTCCTGTGCCGGGGCAGGATTCCCGGTTATGCGCTGGCGGACAGTATCAGCGCTCTTGTGGACTTGTATTTGTATGATCCCAATTCTCCCGTCCGCAACGAAGACGCCTACGGATATTTTCTGAAAGCAAAGGCCGGGGACGAGTCCTTGAGCCGGGAAGAAAGACTCCGCGCCGACAGGGAGGCGGACCTTTGCGCGCTGTGCTCCGTGGGGACTCCCGCGGCCGACTTCCGCTTCTTCGACAAAAACGGGAAAGAATACCGCATGAGCGAGTTCACAAGCCCTTTCACTGTTCTCTTCTTCAGCAATCCGGGCTGCCATGCGTGCAGGGAGATACGGGAAACCCTGACGGGCAATGAGTTCTTCGACGGTCTTACAGACGACGGCACTATCAGTGTCCTGAATGTTTATGTGGATGAAGAACTTGACGAGTGGTTCAAGTATATGAATGAGTACCCGGACAACTGGTACAACGGCTATGAACCGGACTATGTGGTGCGCGGTGATGTGCTTTACCACCTCCGGGCGATACCGTCTCTTTATCTTCTCGACAAGGACAAGACAGTCCTTCTGAAAGACACCACTCCGCAGAAAATAATACTTGCATTGGACAATTTGCTCCAATAATCCGTATCTTTGCAAATTATAGAATTCAAAATGTTCAATTTTTAACAAATAATTATTCTATGTATCAGTATCTACCTTACTGTGTGTTGGCGGCGTCTGTGCTTGCGCTCACATTCGCATTCATTTTCTACCGCCAGATGAAGAAGCAGGATGAAGGTACTCCGCGTATGAGGGAAATCGCCCAGTACGTCCGCGAGGGCGCGATGGCCTACCTCAAGCAGCAGTACAAAGTCGTTACAGTCGTTTTCGTCATCCTCGCTGTGATTTTCGCGATTCTCGCGTATGGGTTCAATGTCCAGAATCCGTGGGTACCGTTTGCATTCCTCACCGGAGGTTTCTTCTCAGGACTTGCCGGTTTCATCGGAATGAAGACAGCCACTTTCGCTTCAGGAAGAACAGCTGCCGCCGCCCGCAAATCCCTCAATTCAGGACTGAAGGTAGCCTTCCGTTCAGGAGCCGTGATGGGTCTTACCGTTGTCGGCCTCGGATTGCTTGACATTTCAGTGTGGTTCATAGTTCTCCGCCACTTTGTAGCCGAGGCGACAATTCCCCAGCAGCTTGTTGTCATCACTACCACAATGCTTACATTCGGTATGGGTGCATCAACCCAGGCCCTTTTCGCCCGTGTCGGCGGCGGTATTTACACCAAGGCTGCCGATGTCGGAGCCGACCTTGTAGGTAAAGTCGAATCAGACCTTCCCGAGGATGATCCCCGCAACCCCGCCACCATTGCTGACAACGTCGGTGATAATGTAGGTGATGTTGCCGGTATGGGTGCAGACCTCTATGAGTCATACTGCGGCTCAATTCTTTCAACCATGGCCCTTGGTGCCGCGGCTTTCTTCCAGGATGGAGAAGTTGCACAGCTCAAGGCTATTTTCGCTCCTATGCTGATTGCCGCCGTCGGTGTACTCCTTTCAATCATCAGCATTTTCACAGTCCGCACCAAGGAAGGCGCTGGAATGGCACAGCTTCTCAAGAGCATGGCAGTCGGCACCAACTGTGCCGCCATCCTCAGCGGTGTGGCCGCTTTTGTGATTCTCTGGGCTCTCGGAATCGAGAACTGGCTGGGACTTTCATTCTCAGTTGTAGCTGGTCTTGCCGCCGGTGTCATCATCGGAAAGGCCACCGAGTACTACACTTCACACTCTTACAAGCCTACCCAGAAACTTGCTGAAGCATCCCAGACAGGTCCGGCCACCGTCATCATCAACGGTGTCGGCCTCGGTATGCTTTCAACTGCCATCCCCGTGCTTGCAATCGGATGCGCAATCATCCTCTCATATCTCTGTGCAATCGGATTCGATGTCAAGAATATGCTTACTGCCGCCAACCTCTCAACGGGTCTGTACGGTGTGGCCATTGCCGCTGTCGGTATGCTGTCAACCCTCGGAATCACTCTTGCCACCGATGCTTACGGCCCTATCGCAGACAACGCCGGCGGCAACGCCGAGATGAGTGAACTCGAGCCTTTCGTACGCGAGCGCACAGATGTTCTCGATGCTCTTGGAAACACCACAGCCGCTACCGGCAAGGGTTTTGCCATCGGCTCTGCGGCTCTTACAGCACTTGCGCTCCTCGCTTCATATATCGAGGAAATCAAGATTGCCCTCGCCCGCGTGGGTGACGCAATCATCGGAGTGGGCGGAAAAGTTATCGAAAACGCGTCTGACGCCAGCATCCTCGATGTTCTCGAGCACTATGGAGTCAGCCTTATGAATCCTACTGTTCTTGCAGGCGTATTCATCGGTGCAATGATGGCCTTCCTCTTCTGCGGTCTCACAATGAACGCTGTCGGCCGTGCTGCCGGCAAGATGGTTGTCGAAGTGCGCCGTCAGTTCCATGAGATCAAGGGCATCCTCACAGGTGAGGGTACTCCAGACTACAAGCGTTGTGTGGAGATTTCCACCAAGGCCGCCCAGCACGAAATGATACTTCCTTCACTTCTCGCCATCATCATCCCCATCGCTGTCGGTGTGGTTCTCGGAGTGGCAGGTGTGATGGGACTTCTTATCGGTGGACTCGGTGCCGGTTTTGTGCTGGCAGTATTCATGTCCAATTCCGGTGGAGCCTGGGACAATGCCAAGAAATATGTTGAAGAAGGTCACTTCGGAGGCAAAGGTTCTGAATGTCACCACGCGACTGTTGTCGGTGACACCGTCGGAGACCCCTTCAAGGATACTTCAGGACCTTCTCTGAACATCCTCATCAAACTCATGAGTATGGTCAGCATCGTGATGGCCGGTCTTACCGCCACCTTCCATCTGATTTAATCTCTTTTGAGATATGAAAAATTCAGCCGGCTTCCGAAAGGGGCCGGCTGTTTTCATCTCGGAATGTCATAGACTTCCAAGTCGTGCAGTCCGTCCTTATCGAGACGGAAGCGCAGGGCGGTCCTTGAAAGATGGAAACCCTGCTGCCCGCAGGCGCCCGGGTTCAGGACCATCATGTCGTAGAAGTCGTCGTGCATCACGCGTAGAATATGTGAATGCCCGCACACGAAGATTGTGGGGCGGCACTGGCGTATGAGCTGTTCGGCAGCCACATTGTAGTGACGGGGATAGCCGCCGATATGAGTCATAAGTATTCCCTGGCCCTCCCGCTCGAAGAAGCGGTAGGGCGGGTAATCGTATCGGAGATTGTATTCGTCGGCATTTCCGCAGACGCCCACAAGCGGTTTGAACTGGCTTATCTCCCAGGCGAGAGAAAGGCCGCCTCCGAAATCGCCGGCATGCCAGATTTCATCCACCGGCGAAAGGAATTCCCGGATATCATCAGTGAAGACGCCGTGGGTGTCTGAAATAAGACCGATATACATCTTATTCTTCCGGTTTGGCTTCTCTGAAGAGATTTTCTATTCCGCAGGCCAGGGTGACAGCGTCACGCCTGAGTCCCCTGACTGTGAAGCCACCGAATTCCGGCGCGACTGTAATCCTGTCCTCGAATGTGCGGTTGAGCCTGTGAAGGAAAGACTTGCGCCTGAAAGAAAGGCTGTCCGGAGTCTCCTTTTCGACAACATATCCTTTCCCGAGCATGTATTCCACAATGGCGTCGCGTCTTTCGGAAAGAGTTCCGCCTGCCGGAGCCTTGGCCGTGCAGTAACCGATCATGGGGTACAGAGCGGACAGGATGGCAAAGACAATAAGTATGAGTTTCAGGGAGTCTTTTCCTCCTACGAAAAGCGAGTCGAGATTACCCTCCACAAAATTGCAGGCGATGAGAATACCGAGAATTGCGGCGCAAAGAACACAGATATATACAAAATATTTAACGGCTCTGACGATGTATTGCATAATTTTCAAGCAAAGTTTTCACAAATATACTGTTATTTAATCAAGTTTTCATAATCGAGAGAATATCTCTCGCCGTAATAGGCGCTATACTTCTTCCTGTACTCATTATACCTTTGCCGGGCCTCTTCCTTCCTGCCGAGGGCTATCAGGGAGAGCACGCCGTATCTCATTGCGTCCTCGTCCACCGGATCGATTTCGGCGAGAATCTTCGCGCACAGAAGCACATTCTGGTATTGCTTGATTTTGAAGCGTCGCTCTATTTCCGCCTGAACTACAGGAATTACCGTCCTTTCCATATCCTCCTTAACAGGTTCTATGACAGGATCGTTCTCAGAAGACAGGATGCGGCCTCTTGACAGGATAGCAAGCACCTTATCCATATCCGGATTTTTCTCTCCCATAAGTTGCATCAGTTCGAGATAATCGCAGTAGAAGGGTGGCTCGCAGGATAAATAATACCGTCCGTCAGAATATGCAACAGTAACCCCGCCTATTTTTGCAAGAGCCTTACGGAAATGGTTCATGGTGACCCCGCGGATATTCTTCACATTGTCATCCTCTCTGTCCGGCCACAGTTTTTCCGTGAGCCTGTGGGTGGAAATTCCGTTCTTTCCGAAGCGGTTTATCAGGAGACAGGCCATCTGGCGCAACTTGGTGTAGAAAATCGAAGTTATTACCTCGCCCGAATCGGAATACACAGTGAAATCTCCGAACAGATATATGGAAGCGGCCCTGTCATTTGGAGTTGAGATATAGTTGTGGGACTCGCGGTATTTCCTGCGGAATCTTCTTGTCAGCCATACAACCAAAAGGGTAAATGCCAGGAAAAAAGCAAGAAGAGACACCCCGAAAACAAAGATTATACGCCGCCGGGCGTCAATAGTCCTTATTGTGAAGGCGCTCGCGATGGTGCCGGACTCGACATCATCTTCGATTTTTGTAGCCACCAGGACAGATTGTTCCGGGCAGTAGAACAGTTTGGCCTGGCAGGTCAGCCGGTCCGTGAGCATCGGAATATCGTCTCCGAAGGTCTCGTAACTTCCGTTTTCTATGTTGAATTTATAGAGTTTGAGAGAAGAATTGGCTGAGGATTCGGCATACATCAGGGTATAGAAATTTCCCTTGCCGTCCAGAATCATATTTTCTGTCGGAATTTTGTCTTC
>JAKSKQ010000016.1 GCA_024401675.1 Bacteroidales bacterium
ACACAGCGAAAATGCAACAGGACACTAAGGAAAGTTACATGAAATCCATCATCGGAGAGGCCGAATACGAAGCCAATCTTGAAGACTGGAAAGCCGAAGGCCTTGAAGAGGGTATGCGCGAAGGGATGAGACAGGGTATGCGGCAAGGAAGAGCCGAGGGAAGGGCTGAAGGAAGGGCCGAAGGAAGGGCCGAAGGAAGGGCCGAGGGGCAAGAGGAAGAGCGGGTTAAAATCGCGGAGGCTCTAAAAAGAGCCGGAATAGACACTGGCACCATTTCCTCTACGACAGGCCTTTCCGAGGAGAAAATTCTTTCCATCAAACTCCAGTGAAAATCCATCATTTCTAAACAATCGGGCGGATGACGTCCAAGTCCATCCGGACTTTTCGGCCACGCTCCCGACAGTCATTATCGGATAGGTTACAGACTAGTTCTTGTCAGTGAAGGTCACACGAGAACCGTCAGCCTTGTAACATTCTACATTTCCGTATGCAACCACTCCATTGTTGATCCAGCCCTGGACGGTGCTGAAGTCAGAGAAGTTATTGCCCTTCAGATAGACTGATCCAATTGATTTAAGAGCAGTAAAGCCGGTGAATGAGTTGAAGGCGGTATTGGTTATGGAAAGTTTGCCTCCAATGTTCTCGACAGACCAGCCGGAGCAATTGAAAACAGTGCCACCGCCATTTCCTTTCTGAATACCGTCGAGAATGAGGTCTCCGCCAACACTCTTAAGACCAATGAATGTGACTGTAGTTGTGCAGATTTCAGTACGGATGACAAGATTTCCGGCAATGCTGGTAATCTTGTCGAATCCCATACCTGCCCAACCGTGCATTCTGACATTTTCAAGCACAAGACTGCCGCCAATCTCAGTGGGGAATCCTGCGCTGGTGAAATATGTAGCGCCGGTGCAAGGGCAGACATCTTTCAAGGTGATGTCTCCAGTGACAGGAACAGTACTCAAGAGGTTGTTAAGGCTGGTCGCCGCGCAAGCGTCAACATAAAGGTTTTTAATGGAAGAAATCTTATTCTTGACATTCGCAAGCAAGGTGGTTGTGATATTGGAACCGGCAAGTACAAGGTTCTCGACCACAATCGGTCCGTCGGTGATGGCATCAAGATCCGCCTGTGAAGTAATGATACGGCTGCCTGCGGGATAATTGTTGAACTTGACTTTGTTGCCGTTGGCATCATAGCACTCGACTTTGTCGTATGCGACAACACCGTTGGTGATCCAGCCCTGGACGGTGCCGAATGTAGCGGTAGGGATGGGATTGTTCTTCACATAGATGGAACCTATGGATTTGATCTTTTCGAATCCCTGGAAATCGACATACTGAGTATTCTGAACAGTGAGTTTGCCTGCGATATTTTCAATAGTCCAGCCAGCAATATTCCAAACCCTGCCACCATTGAAGCCGATGCTTATTCCGTCAAGAGTCATATCTCCTCCGACCGTCTTCAGGAGAGTGAACGCGGCATTGTTCGCCATCACATTGGTTTTGATGCAGAGGTCTCCGGCAATTTCAGTCACCATATTGAAGCCGGCATTAGCCCAACCGTGAACTCTGACATTCTCGATAATCATGTCACCTCCGATTGAAGTCGGGACATTATCAGAGTTGAGGAACTGTCCGTCACCGGTGCAGAGGTTCTTGAGAACGATATTGCCGGTGACTTCCACTCCATTAGTATTTGCACCACCCTTGAAGAAATTGCCGAGCATAGTGAATGAACATCCGTCGCAGGACAGATTTTCGACAGTCTTTACCTTGGTCTTGATGTTGGACCATACCAGATCCGTCACGCCTGCGCCCTCGCAAATAAGATTCTTGACATCAATTCTGTTCCCTTCTGAAAGAGTGATGGCATCGATATCAGCCTGGGAAGCGATAGCAATTGTTCCTTCAGGATATTTTCTGAAATTGACTCTGTTTCCCTGAGTGTCATAGCACTCGACATTTTCGTATGCGACAACACCGTTATCTATCCAACTCTGGATAAGATCCCAGTTCTTGCCAGTAGCGGCTGCGGCTATATTGGCATTCTTGCTGATATAGACGCTTCCGACAGATTTGATGCCGGTAAGTCCGCCAAAGTTATTGAAGATACTGTTCCCGACCAATCTCAGCTGTCCGCCGATAGTCTCGTAAGTGCAAGCGTCAAACTGCCAGAAAGCATTGGTGCAGTTTTCATAAATCAAGTCACCGCCAATCTTCTTCACACCCCTGAAATAGCCTGTATTCATACGTACGGCAGAACTGTTTCTGACGATGAGGCTGCCCTCGATTTCAGTGAAATGTTGTCCTGCTGTAGAAGTCCAGTCAATGGGACAGCCATCGATTTCGATATCTCCCTTTACTACATTCGGCATAGCCAGGAATCCATTGAAGCCGCTCAGAGCCGGGCAATTGATGCAACGGATTGAACCTCCGACTTCTGCAGAAGTACCGGAAGCCACGCCTGCAGAATAGACGAGGCATTCGATATTGTTGAAGCTCTTGATATTCCTGAATACCAACTCGCCGCTGATTTTTCCGACTTTTCCCCTAAGAGTCTTGACCTTGTCGTTGGTAATCTCTTCACCGGCTCCGTCAATCGTGAAATTGACATGATTGCGGCGTACATCGCCATTGTTGTTGACATAAATATCAATTCCGCGACTTCCCACAAGATAAGACGGAACGAAAGGAATTTCCGCAGCATACATGACACCTGCCGCATACGCTTTTGCCGGGGTGGCAGTGCCTGTCATGCTTGTTCCGTTGTAGTCCGCGATACAAATTTCGAGGCCGTCGGTGTAATCACCCGCCGGCAGGCATATCAGCCACGGGTTGCCGACCTTGATTCCAGCCGCGGGTCCGCTGATGGAAAGAGTGTCGCTGCCGGCGTCTGAAGAAGTCAAGGTCTTCTTTGCAAAGTCGTATTGGAATTTGCCGGAGAGTTGCTTTCCGCCAAGAGATTTGACTGTAATTGTCCTGATGTTACCTGAAGTACCAGTAGGAGTGATTTTGAGAATCGTCATCAAAGGCTCAAACTGAAGTGCGGTACTTGAACTGGACGCCGCCATAATATATGCCTTCGGATCATAAGTTCCTTCCGCATAGGTCTGAACGACGGGAACAGTAATATCGGAAGTCTTATCCTGGACGCTGCATGAAGAAGCGGCGGCGGAAGGATATACTGCAATGTACGGGGTGGTCAGTTCACCGGTAATGCTGAATTCAGCGGATGCAAGACCGTTGTATTTCTCATCAAGAGGATCGGAGGTCACCCCATTGACACTCAGGAGATCACCTGTAACCCAGAGATTGGGATATGAATTATCGACACCCTTGTCGCCAAGTGTGGTTTTGGAAGACAAAACTGTTGCGGAGAACACGTGGGTTCCGCCACATTTTTCATTCAGAACAAGTTGTTCTTTTGCGCATGATGCAAGAGCCAATACGGCAGATGCAAGCAATAGTGATTTACTGATAAGTGCTTTCATAGTCTCTGTCATATCGGTTAATTCCACAAAATTTCAGCATCCTCTTCTGTAACGGGTGCTAATTCTCCGGAAGAACTGGCGCACAGCACGCTCGGCTGCAACTCCACTAAGAAAGAACATTCCGGAGACTGGTATGTTCTCTCCATGGTTTTAGTGTCTGTTTTCATACTCATGAAAATTGTAAGGTTTGAAATATTATTTGTTTTTGGTATATACACAGAGTTGTATGCTTTGAACAGGAAGTTTCCCATTTTCAAAAGAAAGTCCAGCCGGAGAGTCCGTATTCAGCAGCGAGTACCCCGGAACTTCAAGCGAGAATGATGCATCCTCCTTCGAGCTTGAATTCCATACTACGACTCCAAGCGAATCGCCACATTCGAAAGCACGGGCCATAACATATCTGGAGTCGCTTTCAATGGAGAAGCCCTTTGTGTCCACGAAACGTCCGTTCCATAGAATGTCAGAATGCTTGCGCTGGAAGTCAAGTACGGTTTTCTGAAGATCCCGGATATAATCGTAGTCCTGTCCGAGGACAACTTCAAGGTTGGGTACATCTATCACATTGCCGTAATCCTCCCTTGAAGGGATGACACGATCCACCAGATATCTCCGGTCTGCGGCATATCGCGCCTCAATTTCACTCCTGAATCCGAAAACTGTGTCGTAATTCAAAGTTTCCGGAGTAATTGCAAGCGACGGAATCCGACAAGTGCTGGCGAGTTCCGGGAAAGTGTAACGAATCATTTCCGGGAAGAAACTGCCCTCCCTGCAACCGAAAATCATTGCATTTATCTCTCCCGGCCAAATCCAGTAGATGCCATATCCGCAGAAATGGAAACAGTTGATATAGACCATTTCAATATCACAGAGTCCTTCGGTCATGATGATAAAATCCGGATTTACCTTCTGCATCTCATTGCGGATATATTCCAGCATATCGTAAAGATCATTGGCGTGGGCGACCATCGGAGCCTTGTGACCGTGAGTAGTGCTGTAGCAGTAGTTACGATTCCCGGTCCCGAGACAATCGAATATGATGCCTTCCGCTCCCAAATCATTCGCCTGCATAGCACATTCAAGCATTTTTTCCCGCCATGCTTCAGTAGCCAGACAGGCTATTCCATGATGGCGGGCCGGCGCGTCATAGTATTTGTGCCAAGTGGCGGTCCAGATTGTGGAATCTTTTTGAACAACTGAATTGTACTTGCCTGTTTCCTCCCACCACGGAGAGCCCTCCTTGTCCTGAAGGATTCCATTGGCATAAATTACAACATGCTTTCCTTTGGCCTTCAACCGGGCAATCGCATCTTTCAGTCCATCCGTGCCGCCCATTTCCGGGTCAGGTATGTAATCCGGGTAGTGGCGGTCGTGGCCACCGCTCGCCCAGCCGAACAAGCCTATGAAATCCAGGCCGTGTTCATCTGCAACCTTGCACAAATCACCTGAAATATCAGCATAATTCCAGATAATTTCCGCATTCTGCTGCTTCAGAATAGCAAGAAGCCATCCCGAGGCATGACGGAACCACTCCGGCTGAGTGCGAATTTTCTTCTGTGTCAGGAACCACTCCCTGTAGTAATCCGCGCCTTCGTGCCAAGTACCGCTATATTTCCAAAGAAGTGTTGACGGGACATTCCAACTTTCCCCGGGAAGGCAGGCGTCGAAGCACTGGAACCCGAATTCCATGGTGCGGGACAGCGCGAAGAAACGTATTAAGATATTCTTGTAAGAGAATGTGGAATCGTGACTTGCAATATAATATCCGGAATCCTTCCCGGCGAAAGAATACCACTGCATCGATGCCCCGAAGGATCCGGGGTAACATCCGCGTATCTGATAGACCTTCTCCTCCGGAAGCCATTTCCAGAGACCGGCCGGGCCCACATCCTTGAGATTTGAAAAATCATTGACATCGGCATCAATGGGGGCCCTGTCCATTCTGCGGCCGGGACCATAGGGAACAAGCAGGTCATAGTCATCAAAATCTATATCGTAGCCTTTGATGTACGGGCCGCAAAAAGCCTTTACCATCAGGCTGTCGGTATTGTTCTCTATGCGCGGACGCACCTCAAAGCCTTGTCCGGAGGCCGCGCGTGTGAAAGTCAGGGATACCTTGATGTCATAATTTCCCAAAGACGGATATTCGACAATTATTTTCCCGATTCCCCGTCTGACAGAGGGAGTCGCAGCAAGAGAATCGGCAACCGTGAATTCAGGTTCCGGCGAGCCGACCTTTTCAAGTATGACTGACCAGTCGCCCTGGTGGGATGCGAAGTCGGCAAGTTCAGGATCAGTGCAAGAGATGCACAAAATCAGAACAGGCGCGCAAAGCAGATATGAGATTCTTTTCAATGACATGATATTCCGCTATTGTTGAGATGACCACAATTCCTTGACAGTATTTTCAATTCCCTGACCGGTAGGACAATCGATACTTGGAGTATTGCCTTTGAACGGATTGACGGGACCGCTGATGACATTTCTGCAGAATGGGAATGAAACGTGTCCAGTGGGATACTTGGCGGACATGAATTCAAAGACATAGTTCAACATATCAACTTGCTGATTATGAGAAAGCCGGGAGAACCAGGAAATCTCATCATATCCCCAGCAAAAATTGTCATTGGCAGCCTCACCGGGATGCGAGGAGACGCCGAAGTTGTCAAAATCCAGGACATAAGGAATATCCTCGCAGAATTCTCCTCTCGGAGTGATGGCAGAATGTTTCCTTCCTATGTAACTGTCCCTGTATCTTGGTACAAGTTCAGCCTCGAGAGAAGTGGACCCTTCAATTTCCTTGAACCGGAAAGGATAGGAAAGCATATCGCACAAATTGCGTCCGTCATCAGTTCTCATCCATCCGCCAAGGATGACATATCCCCTTCTTGCATGTATTTTTGCAGCTTTGCGGATTCTATTGATGAGGGTTTCATATACAGCCCAGCCGGTATCCAACTGTCCCATAAGCCTTACCTGCTGCATAGAAAGGGCCTCGCAGCCGGCATCCATATAACTGACAGCCATGAAATAAAACCACATCTGGGTTTCCAGTTGAGTGATGTCAGGCACGCAGCGGTTGGCGCCCCATTGATCCACCATCCTGCCGTCAGTATATTTCATCGCATTCTGATTGAACGTTCTTTCGATGGGTTCAAGTTCGAACTCTTCGAACACCCACTCAGGTATAGGCACTTCGTTGGCTCTGGCTGTGACACATTCGAACATGGCACCCTGGAAAATGATGTCGGGATCCCGTTTCCACATCCGCTCGGCACGCTCGCGGGCCTGCTTCAGCCAGTCAGTATTGAAGCGCTGCTCGCTCGCCCAGGTGCAAAGAGCACGGTGAATCCACTTGGCGCCAAGATTTATAATCATCCTCTCATCATCGGCTGTACCGTGGCAGTTGTCATCTGCATAGCCCTCCACATTCAGGAACTGCTGCATTGTGACTGCTCTGTCGAGGTAATTGTGAATTGTGAGTTCATCCGGGCCGGTCTCATCAAATGCATATTTCCTATCTGCGACAGGAACGACAGGAGGTGTATAGGGCTGATAGTTCTCGTCATCTTCCGGATGCCAGCCATTGTTGCACGATGAAAGCCCGATAAGCGTCAGAGCTGATATAATTATGAATTTTTTATTCATGTCCGTTTAATTGAAAGACACCTTTACGCCTGAAGCATTGTAACATTGAACCCTGTCCCTGGTAGTGACGGAGTTGTCAATCCAGGACTGTATGATGCTGAAATCATTGATTGCAGTACCCTTGACAAGAATATTCCCGCCCACCTTGGTCACTTGCGAAAATCCGGCAAGACTATTGACAAGAGAATTCCCGACATATCTGAAATTGCCGCCTATCTCTTTGAGCGGCATACCGTTGAGAGACGTGAAATTGACGGAATTGTTCTCGATGGTCAGATTGCCGCCGACCTTCTCGAGAGACTTCAGGCAAGATGTGCCGCTCAAACCCTGAGCCGAATTCTTGATTGTGAAGTCGCCCTTGATCTGTACAATCTGATTGAGGCAGTTGCCCTCGCCCCAGTTCCAGACTGCTTTCGGACAGTTGCGGAAGACAAGATCGCCTTCTATGGCAGTCATCCATTTCAAGCCGTTGAGATTGCTCAAGTCAGGGCATTCCAGGAACTTGAGACCGCCTGCGGGGGTTATGCGGGGTGTTTTGGAACATATAACCTGCTCAATCATGCTCCAACCGGCAATATTCTTGAAAATGAGCATTTCAGAAACAGTATCGATTCCATTCTTGAGCCGGACCATATCCGAATCAGGAATCGTCTCACCGTTGCCGTCAAGGACAAGGAAGCGATATGAGGTCCGGGGTTGGACAGCAAGCGCGAGTATGGCGTCACGACCTTCGGCCACAACTGCATAATCAGGATAAAGGTCTTCGCTTGAGGGCTCGAATTTGACCGGTCTGTCCAAAATGTCGTAGCATTCAACATCGTCCAGACGGACAATCCCGCATTCTATCCAATCCTGGACAAGAGAGAAATCCTCGATATGGGTGTCACGGATATATACCGAGCCAGCCTTCGTCATCTTCCCGAAACAGGAAAGGTCCTCCAAGGCGCAATTAACAATCGAGAAAGAACCTCCTACAGTCTGAAGGCTCCAATTCAGGCGGGTCGTCAAAGCATCGAAAAGATCATTCCTGACCCCCCTTACAAGCACATCACCGCCGACACTGCGAAGTTTGGCAAAACATGAGGACGCGCCCAACATTCTTGTCTTGACTGTAAGATTGCCGTCAATCTGCTCGACCATATTGAGTCCGGCGCCGTCCCATCCGTGAATATTGACATTTTCAAGTGTAAGGTCACCGTAAATGCGGACAGGGAAAAGATCAGTGTTCAGATATGCGTCGGCTGCATTTGCCATATCGCGGAAAGTGATGCTTCCCTTGCAGGAAACCCCCTTGAAGAATTTGCTGCACATTGTGAAAGAACAACCGTCGCATACAAGGTCACCCTGAACTTCAATGAACTTGGTCTTGAGTTTTTCCCATACTGCTTCCGTGACTGAAGCCCCTCTGAGAGTGAGGCTCTTCGCCACTAAATTGTCGCCCCGGACGGCATCGAGATCGGCCATCGAAGTGATTACCCAGTCTTCGGGTACCCTGGTGTCGAATTCGACGGGGGTACCGTCAGCCCTATAGCATTCGACTTTATCAGGGGCCACCACCTCATCGAAAATCCATTGCTGTACAAGATCGAAGCCTGTCCTTCCCGAGGCGGTTTTGTCCGGGATGCCTTCAGAAGCCGCGTCTTCCAGTTCCTTGGAGCCGTTGTCCCTGATGATTACTCTGCCACCAATTTTCCTGATACTTTCAAATCCTCCAAGGCTGTTGAGGTACGGGTTGTCACTGATGACAAGGTCTCCGCCGATTTCTTCAAACCCGACCGCAAAATATCCGGGGCCGCGTTTTGAGTTGAGGCCGAATGTAATGCCGGAGAAAATCACATCGCCGTGGACCTTGGTGCACTTCGCCATCATGGCATCGCTGTTGAATTTGCAATCCGTCACACTCAAGTTTCCGTCGATTTCCTCCATGTTGTTGAATCCGGCTCCTGCCCATCCGTGAATCAGAAGGCTGTCAAGTACAAGGTCGCCATGAAGATGAACCGGAACAAGGTCGGAGTTGATGTATTTCTTCCAGTCTCCGGTATCATAAGAAACGAAATGTCTGAGAGTCATGCCTCCCTCGAGAGAGACTGCCTTGAAAACGGCGGAAAGCATTGTGAAATCGCAGCCTTCGGCATATAGATTTCCGTGGATGGTCTTGAGACCTTTGGATGGAATAGCCCGCCATACATCATCATTCACCGCAGGGCCCATAAGAGTGAAGTCTTCACATTCCCCGGTCGCTATATTCTTCAAATCTTCTGCGCTCCTTATAACATAAGAATAATATTCTCCCTTGCCCTTGCCTATTCTGTCAGGGTCCGTAACGGCCTCAGGGTGATTGGATACGAGAATGATCTGCCCGGCCTTCACAATATAATTGTCCATAAGTTCCCGGAGCACATTGAAGCCGTAGGTCTTTCCGGCAGAGCCGTTGTCGGCGCCGAGGGATTTGTTCCCGGTAATGGAAATCGTCCCGGTCATCTTCTTGAGTGAAAGCAGACCTTCAATATTGGACAGAATCGGATTTTTCGAAATCGCGATATTGCCGGTACAGTATTTAGTACCGAGACTCTTCACGGAAACAAGAGAATCGTTGGATGAAATCTCAATTCTGTCATTTATATAGGCAAAAGAAGGATTTTCCAAAGTCTTTATAGAAGTACCTGTGACAATCAGTTTGTCCAGGGCATGAACATCGACGGGTGATAAATCCGTGATATCTTTTCCCGTCACGGTGAGAACATGCAGGGAAGAAATAGCCTGAAAAGCATCCACCTGAGCTTGTGAAGTCAGCACAACCTCACCCTCGAACGCACCGCTGTCAGGGTTGTTCGGAATTTCCCTTGCACATGAAAGCGCCACGCACACAAGTGCAAGAGAACACAAGATATCTTTAGGGGCAATCTTCATAATATCACTTGGCTGATTCAACATTTTGCGGATTCAAGTCGGACTCCCTCTGAGGGAAAGGGAAGAAGTAGGCATAAGTCTTCATAAAGTTCCTGTACCTGATATACTTGCTGTTCACACGGTTGAGACGTCTCAAGTCATAGAAGTAATGAGCTTCGAAGCACAATTCCCTGACACGCTCCTCCCGGACTGCATCCCTGAATTCTGTAACTGACATACCCTCCGGCAGCGGTGACAGGTGTGCCCTTGCGCGAACCGCGTTGACACACTCATAACCCTTTTCAGTAGGTCCTGCCGCCTCGGCATAGTTCAAATACACTTCTCCCATCCGGATAAGATATACGTTTGAACTGGTGTGGTCGTTGATAGACTCGGGATCGGTATATTTACGGCAGAACGGGAAATAGTATTTGTTGACAGTGGTGTTGGAACTGGTAATGTTGTCCGGACTGAATGTCATATACACATCTCCGGTTTCCGTATAGACTGTATCCACCATAAACCTCCAGCGAAGGTCATCTCTGGTGAAATGATCGTCCCGGAATCTGTAATCGACCCTGAAAGTCTGCCAAGTGGTCTTCCAGTCCACAACCTTCTGCACCGTCCGCTTTCCCGAAGTGTTTTTCTCCGGTTCCAAAGACTTGGAAATATAGATATAGTCACTTATCTGGATAGCCCACAGACAAGGGAGTTTCGAATAACAGCCTTCTCCTCCGGAGGAATCACGTACCATACCTGTAATGAAAATGTGCTCGGGGCCGTCCTTCTGGTGATTCACGTCGTAGATGTTGTCCAGACTCGGGTCCAGCCAATACTGATTCTGATCATTGATGACTTTGCCGGCATATTCGGCAGAAAGTTCGTACATCTGCTCTGCATCTTCCACCCAGTCGTATCCGGGGCTGCCGGTTTCCTTGTAGGAGCCGAGGTACAGATAGACTCTCGACAGAAGAGCCTGGGCGCCGACTCTGTCCACCCTGCCCTGTACCTTGTGCACGTCAAGCAGACTTTCCGCCTTGAGCAGATCATCTATGATGACACCCCATACTTTATCAATCGGATCAGGATTCACGAAAGTGTCGGCGACATTTCCAACTGAACTGACACGGATTGGCACGCTTCCCCAGTTGATGGCAAGGATGAAATGGTTGAAGGCGCGAAGGAAATACGCCTCGCCGAGTATCCTGTTCTTCTTGTCTTGTGCAATATCCATATCAGCGACATTCTCCAGGACAGTATTGGTACGTACAAGAGAAATATAGGCCGATTTGAAGAGATAGAGCAACTCTTCGGAATTGGCATTCATATCCCATCCCATCACGCTCTCCCTCTGGCGGCCGTAATCATTGAACTCGTCAGTGAGTCCGTCACCGAGGTAGAATGTGAACCTCTGGGCGTATTCGATATAGTTGATAGGCAAATAAGCATACATCAGAGCACTCTCGGCATCGGCCTCCGTCTTGTAGAATGTCCCATTGGTGTATTTGCCGTAGGTTATTTCCTTGAGCGAACAAGAAGAAGCGACAATCAGAATCACAGCCGCAATCAATATGTTATTTGAAAAATGTTTCATAATCAGAATTTGATTTCAAGCCCTGTGGTGATTGTACAAACTTTCGGATAAGCGGGACTTCCAGTTCCGTTTTCTCCGACTTCCGGATCATATTCAGGATTATTATAGAACACAAAAGGATTGCTTGCGCTCAGATAAACCCTGAGATTTTTCAGCCATTTGACAAGACCTGAAGGAAGGGTGTATCCAAGTGTCATATTGCTGATTCTCAAATAAGAGCCATCTTCGACAGACCAGGACGAAGCATAGTAGGAGCGGTTGTAGCGCATCTTGGGATAATAGCGGCTGTGATTCTCTTCCGTCCAGTAAAGACCGTCAAGGGACATGTTGTCGAGTTTTCTCGTGGAAAAAATCTGGTTGCCATAT
This sequence comes from Bacteroidales bacterium, assembly GCA_024401675.1. GTDB lineage: Bacteria > Bacteroidota > Bacteroidia > Bacteroidales > UBA932 > Cryptobacteroides. Next base: position 11,986 of record JAKSKQ010000016.1, read on the forward strand.
ACACCGTACATAAGCACAGAGAAATCAACTCCGCAACGGTGAGTGAAATTTATGGCGACGGATCCAGTGAATTTCGGATTCGGATCACCTATTATCATACGTTGGCTGTCGTCAAATGTTCCGTCATCCCGCAATCCGACATATTTGAACTCGCCGGGTTCGGTGAATTGGGAAGTACCGTCGCCTATCTCATCCTGAGTGATGCCTGTCACCTTGTAGCCATAGAACACATTCAAAGGATAGCCTATTGCAAGCACATTCAGGAAAGGGCTGTTGTACACGCTGCCACCGTGAGCAGTGAAAGAAATGCCGTTGGGATCGGTTGTGAAACCGGAGTTCTTGTTGGTTCCCAGCCTGATCACCTTGTTACGGTTCAGAGAAAGGATTCCGGTAAGGGAAAGGCTCCAATCATTATTCTCAACCGCGCGGCCGGTCACCGAAAGTTCGAATCCCTGATTCTGTATTTCTCCGTCATTAACCCAAACCGTGTCAAAGCCTGATGAAGGGGCAAGATATTGCTGGCGCAGCAGGTCACGGGTGTATTTATAATAGTAATCGGCCGTGATTTCAACTCTGTTTTTAAAGAAAGCCATATCGAATCCTATGTCAGTCTGGGAGGTTTTTTCCCATGTGAGATCGGAATTCGACATTCCGGAAAAAGTCTTATAGCGGCCGCCAAGTCCTTCTTGTCCATTGACATATCCTATTCCCTGGACAGAAAGTTCCTTGTCATTTTCAAAATCATAGAAATAATCGGAACCATATAGTTCCAGTGTCTGATAAGGGGAAATTCCCTGATTGCCGGAAAGTCCCAGCGAAGCGCGCAACTTAAGCACATCAAAGAAACCGATGGACTTTATCCAGGGTTCCCTGTCCATCCTCCAGCTCAACGCGCCGGACGGGAAGAAGCCCCATTTGTGATTGTCGGCGAATTTAGAGCTGCCGTCACCTCGGGCTGTGAATGTAGCGAAATATTTTCCGTCCCAGTCGTAATTGAGACGGGTGAAGAAGGACCCCATTGTCCATATTGACTTCTGGTGGTCAGTCAACACTGTTTCCGCCGATGAAATAGTCTCATAACCAAGGGTGTCATTGGTGAAGCCGCGCCCGGTGGTGGTGCCGCTCTGGTCGGTCCTGCTTTCCCATGAACCTCCGAACATCGCCGAAAAGTTATTCTTTCCTATACTTTTGGCATAAGTCAGGAAGGCATCAGTCTGGATATGTTTGTATGTGGCTTCACTCACGGTTCCCTCTCCAGAGTAGGTATCTCCTGCGAGGGAGTAAAGCCTGGGGCTATACTGGGCTCCCCTGCTTTGGGAAAGTTTTCCGTTTCCGGTCGCGGTAAAGGTGAGGCCGTCACAGATTTCCCACAAAATCCTGGCTGTGAGGTATGTATAAACAGATTTGTTCCAGCGACTTAGTTCATTGTCAATCATCACCGGATTGGAGTAGTCATCTTCTTTTGTCCTGTAATATGTTCCCGCGCTGTACACAGGCCAGAGCGGATTGCGGGTGTAGGAAGTCCCCATATTATATGTACGGTTTCCGTCCACGAACCCGGCTTTGAGATCGAAGGTAAGACAATCCTTGATTTTGTTCTGGAATGAGAAATCCGCTGAAATCTTCCGATAATCATCGTGATGCCGCATGCCCTGTCCGTCATAATAACCGATTGCGGCATAGTAACGGCTGCCCTTCGAAGAGCCTTCAACTCCGACGTTATAATCCTGAGTGACAGAGGGACGGAATACATATTTCCTCCAATCAGTATAGTAGGGCCAGTCCCCGCTACTGATTTCCTGAGCCGACGGGTAATACACGCCGTCGGAGAACACTTTGCCCATATATGGTCCTTCCGCACCTCCGTTCTCATAACTCAGATTGCTGGTCTGGGCCATTCTGGCCAAATCCTCACGCTTCCAGTATTTCAATGGTTTGGAGAACACACCTACTCCGACCTTCCCTGAAAACCAGACATCAGTATGATTGTCCTTGCCGTTTCTGGTGGTTATCATTATCACACCGTTGGCACCGCGGGAACCGTAGATTGCCGTGGCGGAAGCATCCTTGAGCACTTCAATCGACTCGATGATATTGGGATTGACAGAAGTGAGGTTGCCGGCATCTCCGAACGGAACTCCGTCCACGACAACAAGAGGGGAATTGGAACCGTTTATAGAACTTACGCCCCTGATTCTCATTATTACCGAAGCCTCCGGAGAATCATTGCTTGTATCTATGACAGTAAGGCCGGCTATACGTCCCTGCAACATCTTGTCCACCGAAGCGCCGGCGGCTTTCACGATGTCGGACCCCTTTACGGATGCGACACTGCCTGTAAGGTCGCTCTTCCTGACAGTGCCGTATCCTATTGTCACAACTTCTTCAATCATCTGTGTATCGGGTTGCAAGGCAATATCTATGATACTGCGCGAACCAACTTCAGTCTCGATGTCGGCATATCCGATGCACATGAACACCAAAGTTGCATCAGGAGTTACACTGATGGAGTATTTGCCGTCCAGATCCGCCACAGTTCCTGAATTGGTGCCCTTGACCAGCACTGTGGCCTGAGGGATGGTCTCCCCCGTGGAAGCATCAGTCACAGTACCGGAGACCGTTACCGTATTCTGTGCATGGAGGAGCATCGCATGCAGGATGATTGTCAGAAATGTGATAAATAACCTTTGCATATTTACATCATTCGCCGAATCTATATTCTACTTTCCACCGGTGGGTTTTTCCGGGTGGGATGACAATGTCAATGAACGGTTCGGGGCAGAAGACACGCCAGGAACTCCAGAACACGCTGGAAGACATGGGAGAATCAGAGTGGACGGAAACTGACTTTTCCCCGCAATGAAGGGTGAAACCATAACCGCCGGGCTGGGGAACGGTGACGGTAAGGTCCCCGATATATGATTTCTGTCCGGTTTCCATCGGGGATTCCATCCAAATGCGGGTCGAATCCTTGACGGCGTGGATATTGTCCTCCCGCCATGTGCCGGCAAAAGGATAATCCCACTCCACCATCCTTTCCGGTCCTACGGTTGAAAGGCCGAAGGTAAAAAGATTGTGGCAGTACTGCCTCAGTTTCAGTGTATCGGCACCGGTATTTCGCAACTGGTGCGCGATTACAAACGAATCGGGACCGGTAAGTTCCACAGCCTTCCGGTAAATGTAATTTCCGGGGAGATTCTGTGAGAACACAGCCTTGGATGCGGTATGCCTGACATTCCATTTCCCGCCGTCGGCTATTTTATAGGTATGAAGCCAGTCATAGGGGGCATCGCTTTCCTTTACGAGATATCCGACCCCGACCTTGAGAAATACGCCTCCCACGGGAGTTTCGTCATAACCGATACAACCGTGGAATTCCTCGCTGGGACCGCATACATTGTCATTTTTCAGAGGATCCGGATTGTCGAACCATTCATCGCAGTAAGATTCTCCCCTGTATTCCACACTTCTGAAGACTCCGGCCCAGTCGAACCTCGTCCCCTGATAATAGGTACCGGGATCGCACAGTCTCACGCACAAGTCCCCACGCTGCAAGTCCACCCAGGGTGTCAGCGTCAGAAATGCGGAAAGAAGGGCAGTCAACAACATTTATTTACTCTCCCACAATGATTTTATGGTACTTTCAAGGTTTCTCCCGGTGGTGCAGGAAGAACTGCTTGTGTTGCATCTGTAAACAGTAGTGGCCCAGGGATACTTGGCAGGCCTGGCACCGGCCGCACCGCGAAGTCCGGGCATTTCAAGATGTCCCATAGGGTCATTTGTCTTGAACCAGTTCACCGCATAGGTCACGAACTCCTTCTCATAGGAATCGGAGCAGTTGGAGAACCAGGAAATCTCGTCGTACCCCCAGCAGTGAATGTCATCGGCAGCGGTGCCTTCGTGGGCGCTTGTTCCGAAATTATCCAACTCGACAATGTACGGAAGACGCTTGGCAAACCACCCGGAAGGAGTAGTGGCCGCTATGGTCTTACCTATTATGCTGTCGAGGTAACCCGGGGTGATGGCAGCCTCCAGATGATCTGAACCGGCAACCTCCTTGAGGCGGATCGGATAAGCGCAGTAGTCCAGAAGGCTCACGCCATTTGAAATATATCCGGAGCAGTGGGCGTCTATGAGGACTATGCCCCTGCGGGTGTACTCTTTTGCATATTGCCGGATAAGGGTGAACACCTTGTTGAAGCCGGGGAAGCCTGCGGCACTGTCACCGAATCTCGACATAAGGTTTATCTGACCTGAATGAAGGGCCTCGATACCGATTTCCATGAAGCGGACGGCCTTGTAGTAGAACCACATCTGAGTCTCTTCATTGCACATGTTCGGCACGCTTTTCCCGGTACCCCAGTGATTCTCGAAGGACTCGCCCCCCTTTATCATGGCGGAATAACTGAAATTGCGTTTTTCCGGCTTGTGTCCGAAGGCCTCGAACACCCAGTAAGGGACGGGAATCCTGTCCACCTTTTCCGTCACAATCTCGAACAGGCAGGCCTGGAAGAATACATCGGGGTCCTTGGCGTGGATTTCATCGATTTTGTTTCTGGCATCATCGAACCACTTGATATTCAAGTCCATGAAATAATTTTCCTTGCCCCATTCATACATCGCCCTTCCGATGAGTTTGGCACCGGTGTTCAGGAGCATCCGGCCGTCATCAGGTGTGCCGTAGCGTCCGTCGGCGTTGAATGTCTCGGTGTTGAGGTATTCCGCCTCTGTGATGGAGCGGTGGAGAAAATTGTTCAGGACTGTCTCGGAAATTTTACCGTCTTTGATTTGATAATCCGGATTGCTTGAAATGTAGCCTTTTGCGATGCGGCTGACATGGGCAAGGCGGCCTATCTGCATAGGATTGACAGCGGCCGTAGGATGGTTGTTTTCAAGAACCACATCCCCGGTGCGGATAATTCCGTCTTCCAGAAGGCTGAGCACGGTATTCAGGCCGTAAGTAGGACTCGCCCCCTCCTTGTCCTCACCAAGAGAGGCATTGCCTCTGATAATGAGACTGCCCTTTATCTTTTCAATATACACAAGGAAACTGACATCTTCCAGGGCGGCATTGTTTTCAATTACAATGTCACCGCTATATTTGGACGCCATGAATGTGGATATGGCGCGAAGGGAGGCGTTGTTCCTTATGGTGAGGTTGTCATAGACAGTTTCGATGGAGGAATTGGAAATCTCTTCAATAGCAGTGCCCTCAATCGTCAGGGATTCAATTTCATTGACAGCGACGGATGAGATATCGGTGATATCTTTACCCCTGAGAGTCAAGGACTTGATTATCACCGGATAGTCTTCTTCCGCTGTTTTTCGGGCGAAGGCGTCGACTTGCCTCTGGCTGGTGAGGACATATTCCCCGTCAGGCACAACAGGCAAGTCTTCGTCCCCGCCACTTCCATGGCCGGATGGGGCGCAGGAAAAGACGACTGATGCCGCGGCTGCAGCAACAACTGTCCTGACGATTACATTCAATTCCATTCGCAATTTATTTTGCGGCCCATACGGCCTTTATGGTCTCTTCAAGATTACGGCCCTTCGGACAGGCAGCGCTGCGGGTATTGCAGCGGTAGGGGCTTTCACCTTCCTTGGGGAATACCTTCTGTATGCGCATGCCCGGCATCTGAAGATAGCCCACAGGATCCACAGTGTTGAGGAAATCAACCGCATATCTGACGAATTTTCCGGCATATTCCTCGCTCACGAGTCCTATCCATGAAATCTCGTCATAGCCCCAGATGAAATAGTCGCTGGTGTACTGACCGGGATATTTCGACACTCCGAAGTTGTCGAATTCGAGCAGATACGGCAGTCTCTTGGTGTACCATCCGGAAGGGGTGGTACCGGCGAGAGTCTTGCCTATGATGCAGTCCAGATTCCCCGGTTTGAGTTCGGCTTCCATAGTGGTGGAAGAACGTTTTTCAGCCAGACGAAGCGGATAGGAGCCGAAGTCCAGAAGGTGTTTGCCATCAATCACGATTCCCACGCAATGAGCGTCCAGAAGTACCATTCCCCTGCGGGTGCGGGTCTTGGCCGCCTCCCTGATGAGGGATACAAGACGACGGAATCCGGCGTAGTTGTTGTCCTTGTCACCAAGTGAGCACATCAGATTGACCTGACCGCAGTGCAGGGCCTCGATTCCCATATCCATATAGCGGCAGGCAATGAAGTAGAACCACATCTGTGTCTCTTCGTGGCTCATGTCGGGGACGCATGTGGTGGAACCCCACTCGCCTACTCTCGCTCCATTTTCATCCTTTATGGCATCAAAGTCGAAATAACGGTCTTCGGGAGTCTTGCCGAAGGCCTCGAATACGAAAGCGGGGATTTTCACATTCTTGATGTCGAAGCTGACTGTCTCGAACATGGCGGCCTGGAAGATGACGTCAGGATCCTTCGCGTGGATACGAGCTATCTTGGCCTTGGCGCCTTCAGCCCACTCGGGCTTGTTGAACTTGCTTTCCTTGTTCCATGTATAGATGGCGCGGCCGATGAACTTGGCGCCGACATTGAGCAGCATTCTTTCATCGTCTTCGGTGCCCCAGTGACCGTCGGTATTGATAGTCTCCGAATTCAGGTATTCAGCCTCGGTGATGGCACGGGAAAGGTAGTTGCGGAGAACTTTTTCGGTTATGACTCCGCCTGTGATTGTGTAATCGCCGTCATTGACCTGGGCGGCCGGTCTGTCCGGAATTTCCTGCCAGCCGTCCTCATTCTGTCCCCTGCAGGAAGTGCAGAGGACAGTCATGAGAGCGGAAACGGCAAATATATATCTGCTGATTTTCATTATCGTTTCCATATTAATTATTCAAATGCGACAAGATTGCCCTTGGTATCGTAGCACTCGACTTTGCTCTTTGCCACGACTCCGGCGGTAATCCATGCCTGAACCTGAGTGAAGTCACTTATTTCATTTCCTTTCAGATAAACGGAGCCTATGGATTTGAGTCCTTTCAAACCGTTGAAAGAATTGAATGAAGTGTTCATTATGGAGAGTTTTCCGCCTATGTTCTCGAGAACCCACTGGTCGAGGTTCCAAAGGCGTCCGCCGTTGAATCCCAGACGGGCACCGTCCACGACGAGATTGCCGCCTACTTTCTTGAGGGAAATGAAAGCGACACTTGCAGTTATCACCTCGGTGGCAATGGTGAGGTTGCCCTTGATTTCCTCAATAGTATCGATTCCGCCGAGACCCTTCCATCCGTGGATACGCACATTCTCGATGGTGAGGTCTCCGCCGATGGTGGTAGGAATCTTGGCGGTATTGAGGTACTGGGATGTTCCGTTGCACATATTCTTGAAAGAAATGCTTCCGGTGACAGCCACTGACCCGAAGATATTGGCACACGCCGCGAAAGAGCAGCCGTCGCAGTAGAGATTGACGACGGACTTGATCTTGGTCTGCACATTGGCGAGCACCTCGTTGGTGACGTCAGCGCCCCTGAGGACAAGATTTTCCACAGCGAGGAGATTGCCATCCGGAAGGACTATCTTGTCAATGTCAGCCTGGTTGGTGATAATTACAGAACCCTCGGGATACACATCAGGCTTGCCTGAGAAATTGACACGCTGTCCCTTGGAATTGTAACATTCCACATCTCGGATTTCAACTACACCGTCGTTGATCCAGCCCTGAACGGGGCTGAAGTCTGAAATTGCAGTGCCTGACACTTCGAGGCGGCCGCCAATCTTCTTGAGGCCGAGGAATCCCTTGAAGCTGTTCACGAGCTTGTTGTCCGTGTAGATGAAGTTTCCTCCGATTTCTGTCAAAGGCATTCCGTTGAGGTCCCAGAAATTCGTGTTGAGGTTGGTGAGAATCATATTGCCGCCGACCTTGGTGAGGGAGGCAAGGCAAGTGGTTCCGGTAATGTTCTTCTGTGAAGCGTTGTCAAGGATGAAGTCACCGGTGATTTCAGTGATATTGTTGAGACAATTGTCACCGGACCAGTTCAGAGCCACATTAGGAGTGTTCTTTATGATGAGGTCGCCATTGACTTTGACAAGAGCCTTGAGACCTCCGACATTATTGAGGTCCGGGCAGTCCAGAATCTCGAGGCTTCCCTTCGGAGTGACCACGAAATCGCCTTTAGTAATCACCTGCTCGACCATTGTCCAACTCTTGATGTTCTTGAAGATAAGTCTCTCTGTGACATCTTTCACAGATGCCTTCAGATTGGCCATCTCTGCATCGGTGACAGCTTCGTCATTTCCGTCTATCACGAGATAGCGGTAGTCCTGGCGCTCGGTCTTCGCGAATTCCACAATTGCATCGTGTCCTTTCACAACTGTCGCATAGTCGGGATAGTTGGTGGCCTTGTCGGCGAAGATGACCTTGTTGCCGTCAGAATCATAGCACTCGGCATTGGCCTTGGCTATCACACCGGCGTCTATCCAGCCCTGGACGGTGCTGAAAGTGGCTTTCGCAATAGGATTGTCCTTCACATAGAGGGAACCTATCTTCTTGAGGTTCAAAAGTCCCTTGAAATCGGTGTACTGAGTGTTCTGGATGGTGAGTTTTCCGCCTACTGAAGTAATGGTCCACTGGTCGGGGTTCCACACGCGGGTGTCCTTGTAGTTGACCTTGATTCCGTCGAGGGTAAGGTTGCCTTCCACGCTCTTGAGAGCAATGAATGCGGCTGTTCCACCCATCTTGCAGTCCTTGATTGTAAGGTTCGCAGGAAGAGAAGTCACGACATTGAAGCCGGCACTGGCCCAACCGTGGAGAGAGACATTTTCGAGAGTGACATTACCCTTGGGTTCCTTCGGGAAATTGTCTGAATTGAGGAAATTGCCGGCCTGATTCAAAGAAGAGTCGATGTTCTTGATGGTTATGTCTCCACCACAGCGTACTCCAGTTCCGCTTCCGTCGGCTTTGAGGAAGAAATTGGCAAGTGTGGTGATCTTGCAGCCGTCGATGACGAGGGCGCCCTGGACTTCGCTGATCTTGGTCTTGATGTTGGCAAACACCTCATCGGTTACAGTTGCACCGCTGACAGTAAGGCTCTTGGCCACGAGGCCGCCTTCCACAACCGCAAGTGCATCGATGTCGTTCTGACAGGTAATTGTGACATCGACAGGTTTGTAGGATCTGAAGGACACGGGTTTGCCTTCTTCATCGATACATACTACCTTGGCAGGATCCACAACTCCGTCGAAAATCCACTGCTGGACAAGGTCGAAACTCTTGTTGCCCTTTCCGAAAGCCCAGCCGGACACATTCCCGGCAGCCTTTGCGTCTGCAAAGTTGTTCTTTATGATGAGGCTGTCGCCGATTTTGGTGACATTCTGGAATCCGTCGAGGTTGGAGAACCAGCCGTTGTTGATGATGACAAGGCTGCTGTCAATTTCCTGGAAATTGGCCTGGTTCATATTCCAAGGTCCCTGAGCACTGGTGGTGCAGCCGTATTTGAGATTGTCTATGATGAGATTTCCGTGAATCTTCGCCATCTTGGTGCCGAACACACCGGCATTCATGTTGCACTCGCGCAGTGTGACACTTCCGTCAACTTCGGTGACTTCATTCCAGCCTGCTCCGGCCCATCCGTGAAGATACATCTTCTCAAGATAAATCTGACCGCCGACATGAGTCGGGATATTGTCCGGATTGAGGAAGCGCTTGTTGTCGTGGCAGTCTTCCTGCCAGGCGACGAAGTTCTTCATGATGATGCTGCCCTCGACCTTGACTCCGACTCCGTTCTTTTCGAAGAAGTTGGCGCACATGTTGAAATTGCAGCCTTCGCAGACGAGGTCGCCGTGGACCACCTGAAGGCCGGTGGACTTGATGTCATTCCAGACAACATCGTCCACATCCGGTCCGAGAACCGTGAGATTCTGGCACTCGCTCCTTGTGATCTGCTTGAGGTCGGAGCTGTTGCGGATGGTGTATGAAGGCATGCCGCTGGAGCCGCTGCCGATGAGGGCGGGATCAGTCACGGCCTTGGGATGGTTGTTGGACAGAGTGATCTGGCTGTTGGTCATGATCTGGTTGTCCACGAGTTCCTTGAGCACATTGAAGCCCCACTCCTTGCCCTTGTTGGCGTCATCCTCGCCGAGAGCGGGGTTGTCCTTGATGGTGAAGGAGCCGGTCATCTTCTTGAGATTGAGGAAGCCTTTGATGGTATCCAGCACGGCATTGTTCTGGATGAGGATGTCGGCGGTAGAGAACTTGGTTCCGAAATTGCTGATATTCCTCAAAGACGGGTTGCCGGAGATTTCCAGATACTTGTTCAATGTGGTGAAGGATGAATTGTCGATTACCTCCACAGAAGTACCTTTGATAATGAGAGTGCCCACAGTAGTGACACTGATGTTGTCTATGTTTGTGATGTCGGTTCCCTGGATGGTGAGTGACGTGAGAGATTTCACAGCCTTGAAAGCATCCACCTCGGACTGGTTGCTGAGGACGACTTCACCTGTCTGCTCTCCGCCATGGATGGGATCTTCCTTTTTACAGGAGACCGGCAGAGTGAGTGTCAGGGTCAGAGCCGCTGCCACTGCAAGAGAAAATAAGCGATTGAATTTCATGATTATCTATTTAAGTTATTTTACGGATTAAGGTCGGATTCACGCTGAGGGAAGGGGAAGAAATACGCTATGCTTTCCCTGGGAGAAACCCTGGTGATATATGTGCTGTTGACTCTGTTCTTGCGGCGCAGGTCATAGAGCAAGTTGGCCTCGAAGCAGAGTTCCCTCTCCCTTTCCTTCCAGCAGAGTTCGCGGAACTCCTCCTTGCCGAGCTTGTGTTCGGTGTCATAAGGAGCAAGGCCGGCACGGCCGCGGACTGCATTGAGGCACTCGTATCCCTTGTCAGTGGGACCGGCAGCCTCGGCATAGTTCAGATAGACCTCGCCCATGCGGATGAGATACATATTGGCGCTGCTGTGGGATTTGATTGAAATGGGATCGGAGTATTTGCGGCAGAACGGGAAGAAGAACTTTGCAGTGTGCATATCCTTGTCCTTCTTGTTTTCGGGAGCGAATGTCCTGTACACATCTCCTTCCTCGGTGTAGATTGTCGTCACGAAAAGTTCCTTCCTGAGGTCTCCGGCCTCGAAGGTCTGGTCCACCCACTGATAACTGGTGCGGACTTCCTCCCAGGCGGGGAAATAATTGATCATCTTCATCACCTTGATCTTTCCTGTTGCAGGATCGGTCTCGGGAACAAGCTTTTCGGAGACATAGACAAAATCAGCGGAGTACTGGATCATGAACAGAAGCGGAAGCTGGGCATAAGTGCCCTCGTAACCGGACCCCTCGCGGCTCATGGCAGTGATGAAAATGTGCTCGGGGCTGCTGTTCTGACTGAACACGCTGTAGATATTGTCAATCGAAGGATCGAGGGCATAGGTAGTCTGGTCGTAGATGACCTTGCCGGCATACTGCTCGGCCTTTGCGTACATCGCATCGGCATCTTCCACCCAGTCATATCCGGGAGAACCTGACTCCTTGTAGGTGGCAAGATACAGGTAGGCCCTTGAAAGCAGGGCTTCGGCGGCAACCTTGTCCACGCGGCCCTGGCATTTGTTGATACCGAGAAGTTTTTCAGCCTCTAGAAGATCGTCGATGATGAGTTTCCATATCTTGTCTATGGATTCCTTCTTGGCATAGGTGTCAGCGACGGTGGTCACTGATTTGGTGCGGATGGGCACCTCTCCCCAGTTCTTCACGAGATTGAAGTGGTGGAAGGCACGCAGGAAATAAGCCTCGCCCATGTACCTGTTCTTCTTGTCCTGGGGAATCTTCATCCCGGGAACATTTTCAAGAACTGAATTGCAGCGGCCGAGAGCCACATAAAGGTTCTTGAAATAATAAAGATTGGCCTCTGTGGTAGGTTTGATGTCCCAACCGGTGACATCAGTGAGACCGTAGCCGTACTGGGCTATTTCATCGGTCATGCAGTCACCGAGGTAGAATGTGACCCTCTGGGCGTATTCGATGTAGTTGTTTGTATTATATGCCTACGGACGACCATACTCCTCATCGGACCCGGCGCGGAGGAAGGTCGTGTTGGAATACACTCCGTAGGGGGTCTCTTCGAGAGAGCATGCCGGCAGCATTCCCGCGAGGAGAAGTAATGATGATATGTGTTTCAATGATTTAAGCATACTCCTGAAGTTTAGAATTTAAGTTCGAGACCTGTGGTGATTGTGCACACCTTCGGATATGCGGGACAGCCGTAACCGTTCTCGCCGACTTCCGGGTCGTATTCGGAGTTCTTGAAGAAGGTGTAGGGATTGCTTGCGCTCACATAGACACGAAGGTTCTTCAGCCATTTGCAAGTTCCCTGGGGAAGAGTGTATCCGAGGGTTATGTTGCTGATTCTCAGATACGAGCCATCTTCCACTGACCATGACGAAGCCCAGTATGACCGGTTATAACGAAGTTTCGGATAGTAGCGGTTGGGATTTTCCCAAGTCCAGAAGTTGCCGTCGATCAGCATGTTTCCAAGCCTGCGCTGGGAGAAGATGTCGTTGCCATAGACTCCGTAAAGAAGGACGGAGAAGTCGATGCCGATACGGTGCGAGAAGTTGATGGCGAGGGAACCCGTGAACTTGGGGTTCGGGTCGCCGATAATCTGACGCTGGTCCGCATCGAAGGAACCGTCGGGTCTCAGTCCGACATAGTTGAGCTCACCGGGCTCGGTGTAGCGGGATGTTCCGTCTCCGATTTCGGACTGGATGATGCCGTTGACCTTGTAGCCGTAGAACACATTCACAGGATAGCCGATGGCGAGCACGTTGAGACAGGGGCTGTCATAGACGCTGCTGCCGTGGGGAGTATAAGAGACGCCGTTGGCATCGGTGGTGAAGCCGGAGTTGGCATTGGTACCGAGGCGGACGACCTTGTTGCGGTTCAGGTCGAGTATTCCGGTTGCGGAAAGGCTCCAGTCCCTGTTCTCCACTATGCGGCCTGTGATGGAAACCTCGAAGCCCTTGTTCTCGATTTCGCCGTCGTTGACCCAGACAATGTCGAATCCGGAAGAAGGGGCAAGATACTGCTGGCGCAGAAGGTCGGAGGTATATTTATAGTAAATGTCGGCTGTGAGTTCAAGCCTGTTCTTGAAGAAGGCCACATCGAGACCGAAGTCCGCCTGGGCCGTCTTTTCCCAAGTGAGGTCGTGGTTGGCCATACCGCCGTAAGTCACATATTTGTTTCCGGTTCCTTCACGGCCTGCGGAATATCCGACTCCATGGGCCTTGACCTCTTTGCCAAGAGCGTAATCCCAGATGTAATCCTCGCCATAGCGTTCGAAAGTAAGGTATGGGCTGATGCCCTGGTTGCCGGACACACCGTAACTTGCACGGAGTTTGAAAAGGTCGAAGAATCCCACGCTCTTGAGCCAGCGCTCCCTATCCATCCTCCAGCTGACTGCTCCGGAAGGGAAGAAGCCCCACTTGTGACCGGTAGCGAATTTTGAGGAACCGTCGGCACGG
>JAKSKQ010000017.1 GCA_024401675.1 Bacteroidales bacterium
GGCCGGGAAATCGGACTGCCGAAGCGCGCCAGTGTGTGTGTTGGCTCTCGCCAGCCGGAAATTTGTGCCCCAGAAGAGCGCAGGGGCGTGTTTTTGCTCTCGCCGGCCGGAAAATCGGCCTTCAGAAGAGCGCTGGTGTGTGTTTTTGCTCTCGCCGGCGGGTTTTTCGGGCTCCGTAAGCACGTATTGGCCGTTTTCATGCTCGCCGGCGGGTTTTTCGTGCTCCGTAAGCACGTATTGGCCATTTTCGTGCTCGCCAGCGGGGATTTCGGCCCCGGAAGGGTAGCAACTCACCAGAAGATGGGAAGAACAGCATCCGGAAGATAGGAAATGCTGAGAGTGGAGCCGTCTTCGGAATACAGAACGGCGGCCACATCCAGATGACATTCCATATCACCGTAATTCCGCCCCCGGGCACTGGAAAGATAATTCAGGGCGGCCGCCGCCATCCTGTGCTGTTTCACAAAACCGACATTCTCCTGCGGCGGAGCCTGGACACTGTACCGGCGGGTCTTCACTTCCACAAAATGAATTCCGTCCGAGGCCAACGACACTATGTCTATCTCAAGATGCCCGCAATGCCGGTTGCGCTCCAGGATGACATGTCCCTGCGCCATCAGATATCTGGCCACGGCTGCTTCCCCGTCACGCCCTAGCCGTCCTTTTCCTATTGTCCTTCCACTAATCACGCGCGGCGCTGTCTATGACTTCAAAAGTCAGTTCAACATCCCCGAAGTGTCCTGTCATATTGCTGCTTGAAGTGATGTATCCATAGGTGAGATTACCCCTCCAGACCACATCGTCATATTTTCTGAAAGGAATTGTCAGCTCCACACCGTAACTCTTCGAATTTATCTTCACCACGGCCTGGGCCGTCCATGATGTGACAGTTCCGCCGTCATCCTCGATTATCATGAAGGCGCAACTGCTCAAGGCCGGAGTCCAGTTTGACATCAGAATTGTGTTTATATCTCGCTTCTTTCCCACCTCGTCCCTACGCACCACGATGACGAAATCCGTCACCATCGGGTCATATTGTCTGAGTTCTGCCTCAGTCCTTGCATTAAAGTCTTCAATACCAGCTATTTTTATCCAGAACTCCGATGCTCCGGCAAGCCAGCTGTCGAATTGGCGCAGCATTGTGAAATCTTTCATCACAAGAGATTTTGTACCGGAGGTCGGAGCCTTGGTGTCCTGCACAAGGGCCTTGGTGCCCGAAAATTTCCTCAGACGTTCGACAGTCATGAATTCACTGTCATCGTTGACATTGACCACCCAGACCGGATACTGCATGGCCATCCTCTCATCTACCTTCACATTTATCGCCCCCAAACTGCCGTCCGGACGCCTGGTAAGCATATAGCCGTCGCTTTCAACAGCGCCTGAGCCGGGATTGTATGTGATGACAGGAAGGGTTTCCCCGTCCCAAAGGGAACTGTAAGGCCAGAAAATCTGCATTCCTCCATCCGTCATCAGTTTTTCTGTGATGCCCGCAAGGCCGCTATCCTCATCGGACTCCCCATCTTCCGAGGAAGCCTTGGTCCCATCAAGAGCATCCCTTATCAGGTCTCTCAGCGGAACCGGATATGCATCGCCGGAAGCCTTAGTCAAATCATCCCCCACACCGCTTCCCGGGGAAGAAAACAGATTTTTCATAAGGTATTCCTCATCGTAGCCGTTTGAAATCGAGTTCGACACGGCATCGTGAACTTCAGCCATCTGAGGAACACCAATATCAAGAGTTGACAGCAGGCGGGCGACCTTTGAGAGATCGTCCGCCGAGGAACTTCCCGAATCGCGCAATCCGTCCTCCTCCTCCGGCTCCTCGCAGTAATATCCTTTCACTTCTGTGTCCACGGGCTCGCAGCAGTAGCAGAGCGGCAGTGCGGAACACAGCAGCATCAATGTCGCTCCTTTCAACATGTTTTTCATATCAGAACAGAATAATCTGCTGCAAAGGAGCAAATGAATATCCGTGTTCCACTGATGGAACACGGCTATTGCAGAAAAGACGGCCTCCGCAGGTGCAGGAAGCCGTTCTGGTCATGAGAAATCGCCATCAAATGCACCGACGGCAAGCCCCGAATCAGCGCCGCCAGTACACGAAACGGTCCCTGCCGCTGATATCCTTGATGATTTCCGCCCGCTGGGGGAACAACGCCTTCACCCGGGAGGCATACAGGTCATTAACCTCCAGGAACACGAAGCCGCCATCGGCAAGAAGGCCGCCAGACACTGCGCCACGGCCGGAGATGGAACCATCGGGAATGGACGGAAGGCCGCCAGACGCTGCGCCACGGCCAGAGATGGAATCATCGGGAATGGACGGAAGGCCGCCAGACACTGCGCCACGGCCGGAGAGGACTTTCCCGGCAATTGCCTTGTAGAAGCGCAGAGGGTCGTCGTCCGGCACAAAAAGGGCCAGCGAGGGCTCGTGCTCCAGGACATTCCTGTGCATTTGGGCTTTTTCCTTTTCCGTGATATAGGGAGGGTTGGAAACTATTATGTCGTATCCGCCGCCGATGTCAGGCAAAGTTCCGAGGATGTCGCCCCGGACAAACTCCGGCAGCCCCGAACTGAAAGATAACCCCGGACTGGAAGATAATCCCGAACTGAAAGATGGCCCCGAACTGGATGATAGCCCCGAACTGAAAGACAGCCCAGAACTGGAAGATAGCCTCGAACTGGAAGATAGTCCCGAACTGGAAGATGGCCCCGAACTGGAAGATGGCCCCGAACTGGAAGATGGCCCCGAACTGAAAGATGGTTCCGAACTGAAAGATGATTCCGAACTGGAAGATAGCCCCGAACTGAAAGATAGTCCCGAACTGGAAGACAGTCCCGAACTGAAAGATGGTTCCGAACTGGATGATAGTCCCGAACTGAAAGATAGCCCCGAATTGGAAGATACCGGATGCCCGGAAGCGGATGGTCCAGACTGGAAGTCCCGGCCGCCATCAAACTGTCCGGCCGCAACTGAAAGAGCCTCGGAGGAAATATCGACCCCGCAGACTTTTTCGCAGCGGAGTTCTCCAGCGAGGGTCCAGGTAATGCATCCGCTGCCGCAGCAGAGATCCAGGATGCGGAGTTCCCTGTCCCCATAAAGCCGCTTTGCCTCATCGATTACAAGACGGCAAAGATACTCGGTCTCGGGCCTCGGTATGAGAACTGAAGAATTGACATTGAAACGCCGCCCGTAGAACTCACTGTAACCAAGGACATACTGCAGGGGCTCGCCGAGGAGCAGGCGGGAAGCCGCGCTGGCATACTCGGCTTGCGGCAAATTCTCCGCAAGCAGCCACCTGACTATTGCAGAAGCCTCGCCGGAAGGATAAATTGCTTCCAGCGCTTTGCGGAGAGCGGGATCAGTGAGCATTTATTTTCCCAAATGTGCGAAAATGTTGCCGCCGAAATCCACAGTCTTGAACGCCGCCTCACGACTGCGGGCGAAGGCAAGGTCGATAAGGCTGTCCACAACCTGCGGGAAAGGCTTTCCGGTGGCCTCCCAGAGATAGCATGAGAGCGAACCGGGAATTGTATTTATCTCATTGACATAGATATTCCTTGTGGTCTCGTCAATCATGAAATCGATGCGGGAAAGTCCGCAGCAGGAAAGAGTCTTGAAGGTTCTCACGGCAAGATCCTGAATCTTCTCTGTCTCACCTTCGGGAAGTCGCGCCGGCATTTCGCGCAGGCAGGAAGCCATCCCCTGGGACTTGGCACCGCCCTTGGCCCCGATGAGACTGGCACCGCCCTTGGCCCCGGCCAGCTTCACTCCGCCCTTGACGCCACATTTGGCACCCTTCACGCCACCTTTCACTCCGCCCTTGGCGCCGCCTTCATATTTGTCCGCATAACTCAGGATTTCGCCGCTTCTTGCAGGAGATTCGCACACTGAAGGGGTGCAGTCATAATAATCACCCATCACAGAACAGTTGATTTCCTTGAGGGCTGTGACAAGACGCTCGACTATTATCCTGGTTGTGAACTGAGCCGCATCGGTGACTGATTTGACAAGCTCCTCGCGGTTATGAGCAGCCGAAATGCCGACGCTGGAACCGCTGTTCGCAGGCTTGACAATCACAGGATAGCCGAGAGTTCCCTCGATTCTGGCGATGACAGCCTCCTGCTCAAGATACCACTCCTTGTCGCATAGCCAGGTATAGTCCACCACAGGGATGCCGCTTTCCTTGAGAATCATCTTCATGGTAATCTTGTCCATACCGTTGGCGGAAGCGAGAACGCCGCAACCCACGAACGGGATTCCTATGCTTTCAAGGATTCCCTGGACTGTACCGTCCTCACAGTTGGTGCCGTGGAGGCAGGGAAGAATCACATCGATATGGGCCACGACATCCTTTCCGAAAAGTTTCCTTTCGGTGCGGTAAAGATTGAAATTGCCGTATTCCGGTCTGAACGCCACCGCCGTGGAGCGCTTCAGCAGGCCTTCGATATCCTTGTAGGCGGACACGGTGAGCAGTTCGTCCGAGGTGTACCATCTGCCGTTCTTGGCTATGTAGATGGGAATTACATCATATTTTTCCTTGTCGAGAGACTCGACTGTCTGGATGGCGGTTACGACTGAAATCTCGTTCTCGACACTGCGTCCGCCGAAAAGAACTCCAAGTTTGAGCTTCATAATGAGTGTTTATTTAAATGTATCGGGCAGGTCGTTCTCGTAGAGGACCGCATCCCCTCTCCTGACAATACCGGAAAGGGCGGCTGTGGCCTGGGCAAGATTGTCTGCCGTTATTATTCTGTCTTCATTCATACCGGCGGCCTTCGCACCTGCGACAATGGCATCACGGTTAAGTTTGTTCACCACAATGAGATAGTCACACACAGATGCGGCCGCAGTTCCGAGAGCAGTGCATTCCTCAACCTGGGCGGAGCCCATTTCGACATATCCGGGGGTAATCACTATCCTGTTTGCGCCTTTGGGAAGTTCAAGGCGGGAAAGAACCTCAAGAGCCATCCGTGAACCTTCGGGATTGGCATTGTAGGCATCATCCACAACTGTGTACAAGCCGTTGGAACTGATGCTCAGACGATGTTCCACAGGTTCGAGTGCGGCACAGGCGAGCCGTATCTGGGTAGGAGTCACTCCAAGACGGGATGCGACCATGGCGGCACCGAGTATGTTGAGAATGTTGCAGGCACCGACCACACGGGTGCGGACCGGGATGCGGTTCCCGTCCGGAAGGACGATGTCGAACGATGTTCCACTGGCGCTGTAGGAAATATTCTCAGCCCTGGCGGCTGCCTCCGGTGCGGAAACACCATAAGTGGAAACCTCGGCCTCATAGTTTTCCTGTCCCATCCAGGATGCTATTCCCGCGCTGTCGAGATTGACGGCGGCGAAACCTCCCGCACCGAGAGAACGGACGAGTTCGAATTTGGTGCGCTGTATGTTTTCAAAGGTCTTGAATGTCTCGAGGTGCATTTTGCCCACGGCGGTCACGATGCCCATGCTCGGATGGACCAGTTCGCATATTTCCTGTATATCACCGGTCTGCTTGGCGCCCATCTCCACTATGAAGACCTTGTGAGTGGGTCTGAGATGCTCGCGCACTGTCCTTATGACACCGAGAGTGGTGTTGAAGTTGCCCGGAGTCACGAGCGTGTTGTACTTCTGGGACAGCATACGGTAAAGGTAGTTCTTAGTGCCAGTCTTGCCGAAACTGCCGGTTACGCCCACCACAATAAGGTCCTTTCTGGATTCGAGTATTGCGGCGGCGTCATTGTAATAATGACGGTTGATGGCTTTCTCCACTGGCGAGACCAATATGTTCGCAAGCAGCATCACCGGCTTTCCGGCAGCAGCCGAGAAAAGCAGTCCCGCCGGAACCGCCCACTTCCATCCGAGCAGAGAAAATGCAAAGACAATGGCGGCGACAACAATAGCCTCGGCGACGAAGAGACGCTTGACCCTTGCTGTGACTACCAGGGGCACCCTGTACTTCTTCTGGAATCTGCGGAAGAAAATTTCTGTCTTCCACCATCTGAGGAAACGTTCCGGGCGGTAGGAGTTCTGCTGGAACATCATAGCGTCATATTTCAGACAAGCCCCGAGCAGAATAACCAGGGAAGCGATGAAAAGCGAGTGTAATGTGGACCAGAGAATGCTCATATCTCGAAGAAATTGGCAAGCACTTTGGAATAGAGGGCAGGCGCCTCAAGGAAGGAGAAATGCGTCCCGCCCTGAACAGTGACAAGACCTGCATCGGGAATCATCTTCTCCATGAGGCGGGCGTCGGCAATCGGGGTCGCGGTGTCCATGTCGCCCCAGAAAAGAAGGGTCGGAGCCTTGATAAGAGGAAGACGGTCGCGAAGGTCCTCGTTCACCACCTTGGAAAGAATGGCCTTCATCCGGGGAGAGGCATTCCTGTAGTCGGCGCTTCCGGCACCCCCGACAAGGCGGGAGTACAACTTGTCGCTGCGGAGTATCCGTCTGACCACAAATTTCGCGCACTTGTAGGAATATACCTTTATATAATATCCAAGACTGCGGCGGGGTTTGATTCCGGCCGAGTCGGTCAGTACAACTTTGGAAGTGAGGTTGCGGCTGGCATAAAGTATCGCCACACGGCCTCCGAAAGAGTGCCCGATGAGAGAAGGACTGCTTATTCCCATGATACTGACGAATTCCTCCAGCATCCTTGTATATTCCTCGACACCCCAGACAGAGTCAGGTTCGTCTGATAGACCGAATCCCGGAAAATCGATGGAATATACATCATATTTTCCGGACAGGGCCTCCGTGAAAGATGAGAACACAGTGTGATCGCATCCCCAGCCGTGCAGGAATATGATGCTGCCGAGCGGCTGCGCGGGTCCCTGCTTTTCGTAGAGTATGCCGATGCCGGAGTAGTTGAATGTCATATCCTATTCAAAGAAGAATGAATCGTCGTCCTCGTCCTCTTCCGGAGCGGATGTACCGGTGGAGGAAGAACTGTCGCCGGAAAGGACTGCGTCAACCTGCTGGTCGGACAGTCCTTCGAAGGAAGTTCCGTCCTCCCGGCCCACCGCATCGGTATCCCCGCCCGTGCAGGAGAGGTCCAGATGCACTCCGGCCGGCGCGACGAATCTGTCATCGAGTGATATGTTCAGGGTAGGATCGGCAAGGACTTTCTTCATCCAGATACCCCAGATGGGCAGGGCCATGTTCGAACCCTGTCCGAGATTTTCGTCTTCGAAATGTACCTGCGGGTCCTCGGCTCCCACCCAGGCGCCGGCAGTGATTTTGGGAGTATATCCTATGAACCAACCGTCGGAACTGTCGTTGGTCGTTCCGGTCTTTCCGGCAATATCGCCCTTGATGCCGTATTTCCATCCGAGACGGACTCCCGTTCCTCCGGTTACGACACCCTGCATCAGATTGACCATCAGATATGCAGTAGATTCACTGATGGCCTCTTTCCTGTGATTGGAGAATTCTGTGATGAGATTTCCGGCATTGTCCTCGATACGGGTCACATAGAGAGGCTCGACATACACGCCCTGCGAAGGGAAGGTATTGAAGGCCGACACCATATCATGAACAGCCACATTGGCACTTCCGACACAAAGGGAATAGACAGGTTCGAGATAACTGTGGATACCCATCTTTCTCATCATGTCTATCATCGCCACAGGGCCGAACTGCTTCATGAGGTAGGCGGAAATATTGTTGGAACTCTTCGTCAGTCCCCATTTCAAAGTAACGGTCTGACCAATCCAGCGCGGGGCATCGGTGCTTCGCGGTGTCCAAGTGTCCTCGGCCCTGTCGCCGACTATGAAGGTCTGGGGGACATTCACCACCTTGGTGCAGGGATTCATGCCCTCCTGCATCGCAAGGGTATAGAGGAACGGCTTGACTGTGGAACCCACCTGCCGCTTGCCCTGACGGAGATTGTCGTATTTGAAATATCTGTAATTGGGGCCTCCCACATAGGCCTTCACATGGCCGGTGAACGGTTCCACCGCCATGAAGGCACCCCTCAGGATGGCTTTGTAGTACCTGATGGAGTCGTCGGGAGTCATCACTGTGTCGATATATCCCTTCGAATTCCAAGCGAACACCCTCATCTGGCAGGGCGTGCGGAAACTTTCCGTGATTTTCCTCTCGCTCATCCCGGCACGTTTCATGACCATGTAGCGGTCGCTCCAGCGGCGGGCCTGCTTCATGAGCATTTTGATGGTAAGTGAATCCGTATCCTTATAGAAAGGGAACCTGCGGGAATGGCGCTGCTCCCTGAGGAACTGCTTCTGGAGGTCCTTGCCAAGATGCTCTGCAACCGCCTCTTCGGCATATTTCTGCATTTTGGCGTTGATTGTCGTGTATATGCGAAGGCCGTCCCGGTCAAGGCTGTATTTGGAACCGTCCGCCTTGAAATTCTTGTTGAGCCAGCCGTAAAGCGCATCGTCCGCCCAGAGAAGGGAATCGACTATATAATCGTCTTCGAAACGGTAGTTCGACTTCACGGGCTGCTTGGCGTTCATGGTCCTCCGGAGCATGTCCCTGAAATAAGGAGCCAGACCGGAATTGTGGTCCCGGACCTGATAGGAAAGCATTATCGGAGTATGCTGAAGGCTGTCAAGTTCATGTTTGTCGATGAAACCGGCCTTGCACATCTGCGAAAGGACAAAATTACGGCGGTCAAGGGACTTGTCAGGATTGAGGACGGGGTTGTAGCGCGTGGGTTTGTTGACCATCCCCACCAGAAGTGCGCTCTCCTCAACCTGAAGGTCTGCGGGTTCCTTGGAGAAGAAGGTCTGCGAAGCGGCCTTTATGCCGTAGGCGCCGCTGCCGTAGAAGATGCTGTTGAAGTACATCGTGATTATCTCCTCCTTGGTGTAGTTGCGCTCCAGACGCACGGCCGTGATCCATTCCTTGAATTTGATTATGACCATCCGGACCTGGGATACGCCGGGAATCCGGCTGCTCATGTCGGCGCGGGGATACAGGGTCTTCGCAAGTTGCTGTGTGATTGTGGAGCCTCCTCCCTGGCTGCTGTTATGGAGCAGAATGGTCTTGAAGCCGACCCTGCCGAGGGACTGGAAGTCTATGCCGCTGTGCTTGAAGAAGCGGACATCCTCAGTGGACACAGCCGCCTGCACAAGGTAAGGTGACAGTTCGTCGTATGAGACATAGGACCGGTTTTCAATGTGGAATGTGTTGATCACCTGCCCGTCGTCGGAAAACAGCAGAGTCGCGAGTTTGTTCTCCGGATTCTCGAGCTCCTCAAAAGACGGAAGGTCGGCGAACAGGCCTATGCAGGCGAAAATGATGCCGACCAGCACTATCGGTCCCATGAAAATTATCCAGAACCAGAGCAGAATTTTTTTCTTCGTTCGTTCCTTCATGTGGAAATATTCCTGATTTTTTACAGAAACACAAAAGTAACAACAAAATTTGGATATTTAGCCCGATTCTTGCTTACTTTGCAGTCTAATTTGATTAATGGAGGGAAAATGGGAAAGAATCTTGTGATTGTAGAATCACCCGGCAAAACTGCCAAAATACAGAAATTCCTGGGGGATGAATTCACTGTCATGTCCAGCAAAGGTCATGTCAGAGACCTTGATGAAAAATCTCTCAGTGTTGATACAGAGCATAATTTCGCTCCTCAGTACATAATCCCGGCCGACAAGATGAAAGTCGTGGCGGAGTTGAAAAGTGCCGCCGCAAAAGCGGACACCGTCTGGCTCGCATCCGATGAGGACCGTGAGGGAGAGGCGATAGCCTGGCATCTCAAGGAAGTTCTCTCACTTCAAAGCGAGAACACGAGGAGAATAGTTTTCCATGAAATCACGGAAACCGCTCTCAAGGAAGCCGTGAAGAATCCCCGGGATATCGACATGTCCCTGGTCAATGCCCAGCAGGCCCGCAGGGTGCTCGACCGTCTGGTGGGGTTCGAACTGTCTCCGGTGCTCTGGAGAAAAGTCCAGCCCAAACTTTCAGCGGGAAGGGTCCAGTCAGTGGCTCTCCGTCTGGTGGTTGACCGCGAAAGGGAAATCATGGCATTCGGAGAGGAAAGTTCCTATAAAGTCGAAGGCGTGTTCATTCCCGAGAACAAGCATGTCGAAGTCAACGCGACTCTCGACACCAGGTACACCAATCTCGAACAGGCCGAAGAGTTCCTGAAAAAATGCTCCGATGCCCAATTCCGTATCAGCGATGTCGGCTCGAAGGCCGCGTCCCGCACCCCTGCGGCCCCGTTCACCACATCCACTCTCCAGCAGGAGGCTTCCCGCAAGCTTCATTTTTCGGTAAGCCGGACAATGAGCATAGCCCAGAGTCTCTATGAGAAAGGATTCATCACTTACATGAGAACCGACAGCACCAACCTGTCATCTCTGGCTATCAATACCGCCAAGAAATTCATAATCGACAACTTCGGAGAGGAATACTCCCATGTGCGCCAGTACAAGACCAAGACTAAAGGCGCCCAGGAAGCCCACGAAGCAATACGCCCTACTTATATCGATTCAATATCGATAAACGGTACTGCCGAAGAGAAGAAGCTCTACGACCTTATCTGGAAGAGAACTGTGGCGTGCCAGATGGCGGAGGCCCGGTTGAGTGTCACTGAAATCACAGTGGAGGCTCCGGGAATAGAGGAGAAATTCGTCGCCAACGCCACAAAGGTCATCTTCGACGGTTTCCTCAAGATATACCATGAAGGCACGGATGACGACAGCGAGGAACTGTCCGGACAGATACTTCCCGAACTTGAAAAGGACACTCCGATGATGCGCAAGACCATCTCCGCGCTCAGAAAGTTCACCCAGGCCCCCCAGCGCTATACCGAAGCATCTCTTATCAAGAAACTCGAGGAACTCGGTATCGGTCGTCCGTCAACCTACGCCCCCACCATCACCACGCTCACCAAAGGGCGCGGCTACATAGTCATAGGCGACAAGGAAGGCGAGAAGATACCTGTGACCAACCTCGTCCTCGACCGCAGCGGCAAGATTGTCTCTCAGAAGGCTTTCGAAACCATCGGAGCAGAGAAGCGCAAACTGCTTCCCCAGGAAATCGGACTTCTCGTGGTGGACTATCTGGTGGCCAACTTCCCGGACATTGTGGACTACGGTTTCACAGCCAATGTGGAGAAGGATTTCGATGACATCGCCTCCGGGACAAGACAGTGGAATACATCCATCGCGTCTTTCTACGGGCCATTCCACGACAAGGTCACCGCAGCTCTTTCAAACAAGGAATACACCCACAAGAGTTCCCGAGAAATAGGAATCGACCCTTCTGACGGGAAGATGATTGTAGCCAAATTCGGAAAGTTCGGCGCATATATTCAGAAAGGCGACGGAGCGGACAAGGTATCGGCAAGTCTCGGCAAGAATCAGCTCATCGATACCATCACCCTGGAGGAGGCCCTGAAACTTCTGTCGCTTCCCAGGACTGTCGGACAGTACGAGGGTATTGACATTATTGCTCTGAAAGGCCGTTTCGGACCGTACCTCAAATACGGTGACAAGAACGTCTCCCTCCCGCGCTATTTCAATCCGGTGTCGATTTCGCTCGAGGAATGCATCAAACTCATAAATGACACCGCCCTGAAGCAGCCTTCCGGCCCCATTGCCGTGTTCGGTGACATACAAGTGCTTTCCGGCAGATTCGGACCGTACATCAAGTTCGAAGGCGCAAACTACAAGATTCCCAAGAAAACAGACATCGCATCGCTGGACGAAGCGGCATGCAGGGAAATAATCAAAAACAATCCACACAAATAAATCATGAACGAAACCTACCACATCGACGAACTTGACAGAAAGATTCTGTCCCTCATGGTCAGCAATGCGAGGATGCCCTACATGGAAATAGCCCGCGAATGCGGAATTTCAGGTGCTGCCATTCATCAGAGAGTCAAGAAGTTGGAAAGTTCCGGAATCATCACCGGATCCAGATTGCTGGTCAGACCTCATACTCTGGGGCTCAACGTCTGCGCTTATGTGAGCATTTCGCTCGCCGAGGCCAACAAGTATCCCGAGGTCGTGGCCTCGCTGAAGAAAATCCCCGAGATAGTGGAGTGCCACTTTGTGACCGGAAAATACGCCCTTCTCATCAAACTGTACTGTGTTGACAACGACCACCTGATGGAAATTCTTCTGAACACCATCCAGAATATTCCCTATATCCAGGCCACCGAGACCATGATTTCCCTTGACCAGGCCATAGAGCGCCAGATCTGGGTGAAAGGCTACAAGAATATCAGTTACAAGAATCAATAAGAGCCTCCGCCAGGACAAGGTCCTCAGGAGTCGTTATCTTGATATTGAATTTCCCGCCCGGAACATAACGGACGGGAATTTTCATTCCCTCCGCCACTGATGCGTCATCGGTGAAGGACGGGTTGAACGGCTGTGCATCATAGGCCCGGATGATGGCTTCGCTCTGGAATACCTGGGGAGTCTGGGCGCCGAAAAGAATCGAGCGGTCCGCAGTCATTCCGTCGATGGAAACAAAAGCGTCCCCATCGGCGCGGAGGCATTTGACAGTCTCCGTGATCGGCATCACCGGACATACGGCGGGACTGTCCATGGCCAGATTGAACAGAGTCCTTATGAGGCTGGTGTCCACAAGCGGCCGCACTCCGTCGTGAATGGCGACAAGCGCCCCTTCGGGCACATGCTCGAGAGCATTCTTTATGGAATGGAAGCGCGTCGGGCCCCCGTGGACTATGCGCTGGGGATGGATGAACTTGCAATCCCGGCAAAGTCCGGCCCAAGTCGGGACATGGGAGGCGGGGAGGGTCAGTATTATATTTATATCCGGCTCTGCTTCAATGAATTTCTCAATTGTGCGGAGCAGAATCGGCTTTCCCTTCAAAGGCAGAAACTGTTTCGGAACCGGAGATCCCATCCTGACACCGGAGCCGGCTGCTGTAATGATAGCGTATTTCTCCCTTTCCATATAAGCGAAACTGTTTTTGATTTATGTTGCAAAATTATTATTTTCGCAAGTTATCTCAAAAAGAATTCACAAATGGCATTTTCATTTCTGACTCAAGAGTTGGCCATCGATTTGGGTACAGCCAACACTATCATATTCCAGAACGATAAAATTGTTCTCGATGAGCCCAGTATTGTGGCTCTTGACACAGCCGGAAACGTCGTTTCTCTCGGCGCCAGAGCAAAACTCATGCACGGAAGGACCAACCCCGGCATCAGGACCATCAGGCCCCTGAAGGACGGAGTGATTGCAGACTACGAGGCGGCGGAGAAAATGATCCGCGGATTCATAAAAAGCGTCAGCGCAAAGAACAGGTCCATCTTCACCCCGAGTCTCAAAGTGGTGATCGGCATCCCCTCCGGAAGTACGGATGTTGAAATCAGGGCCGTGCGCGATTCCACCGAGCAGGTCGGCGCGCGCGACGTGTATCTGATTTTCGAGCCTATGGCGTCTGCTCTCGGAGTAGGTCTGGATATCGAAGCCCCGAAAGGAAACATGATTGTGGACATCGGAGGCGGTACAACCGAGATTGCGGTGATTTCCCTCGGCGGCATTGTAGTCAAGGACAGTATCAATGTCGCAGGCGATGCGTTCACAAGGGATATCCAGGAGTACATGCGCCAGCAGCATAACATCAAAGTGGGTGAAGTCACTGCGGAGCAGATAAAAATCAATGTGGGTTCCGTGCTTCCCGAACTCGAAAACGAGCCGAAGCCTTTTGCTGTCTGGGGCCCCAACCTGATGACCGCACATCCCGTCAATGTCGAAGTCAATTACTCTGAAATAGCTCACTGCCTGGACAAGACGGTCAGCAGAATCGAACTTTCAATAGCCCACACCCTCGAGCAGACTCCCCCGGAGCTCTACAGCGACATTGTCGAGAGCGGAATATACCTCTCCGGCGGCGGTTCTCTCCTGCGGGGCATCGCGAAGCGCTTCGAAGACAAATTCAACATAGCCTTCCATGTGGCGGACGATCCGCTCAAGGCTGTGGCGAGAGGGACCTGCATGGCTCTCAAGAATACGGCAGG
Organism: Bacteroidales bacterium; assembly: GCA_024401675.1. Taxonomy (GTDB): domain Bacteria; phylum Bacteroidota; class Bacteroidia; order Bacteroidales; family UBA932; genus Cryptobacteroides. The sequence goes on from JAKSKQ010000017.1 coordinate 13,984, forward strand.
ATATTCTTTCCTGATGCGGTAAGTGCGTAAGAATCCCGGCAGAATCATCGGCAACGCAGCGGTTTTCATCTTACTGGAAACCGTTTCGCTTCTGATGCTCTCGCACAGTAATTCAGTGATGAGAAGCAGGCTGGGAATCGCGTCATCGTCAATACAGGCCTTCTTCGGAAGACAAGCCGTGGGCATCCGCAACTATTTTTCTCTCAGAAGCGAAAACGAGCGTCTGTCCCGGGAAACATTCCGGATGATGGAATATATTCTGGACAGTAGCACCGGCAACGGCGGAAACTGCCACATCGCCTCCTTCGGAGACTACGACTGTATTGACGCCAGAATCATACGCAGCAGCGCCGGGAAGCAGCACAATACCTTCATAATCGACAAGGGCGCTCTCGACGGAATCGATATCAACGACGGTGTCATCACCACCCGCGGAGCGGTCGGAATTGTGGAAATGACCGCAGACCACTTCTCCCGCGTGATAAGTTTTACCAATTACGATATGGCTGTCAGCACACGGCTCCGCCATGACGGTCCCGCCATTCTGATGGTCTGGGACGGCATTTCACAGCGGGAAGGCAGGATTGAGAATATTCCAATACATATTCCCGTATCCCCCGGAGATACGGTCTATACAAGCGGGTTCTCATCAATCTTCCCTCCCGACATACCGCTGGGTCTGGTCAGCGGAAAAGCGGTGATGAAGGGGTCGTATTCAACAGCCGCAGTCAGACTGTTCGAGGATTTTTCCAGAATCCGCAATGTCATTGTAATCAAGAACCGCGACAAGGACGCGATAGAGGAATTGCTGCCATGAATCCCGCACTGAAAAATGACAACACCCTCATATTGAAGTTGGTGGTGCTGCTGATTATGCAGCTGGTGGTGACAGACTATCTGAATCTCGGGCCGCTGGTGTGCGTGAGCATTCTTCCTCTTATAATTTTCGCATTGCCGACATCCATATCCCCCGCCCTCATGATGTCCATCGCCTTTGTCTGCGGATGCATGGTGGACGGCATTGCCGAAGGAATATGGGGTATCAACGCCTTCAGCCTTGTTCTTGTGGCCGCTTTGCGCAATTTCATCGTCAATATTCTCATAGACAGGGAACTCATACTGAGACAACTTCCCATAGATATGAAAAAATACGGATGGCCGACCATTCTGCTATGCGTGACTATCCTGACCGCAGTCTTTTTCCTTGCGTACTGCATCTGCGACATGGCTTCGCAGAGACCGCTGTGGTTCATAATTGTCAAAGTGATATGCTCCACCCTGGCAAGTGTGGCGCTGAGTGTGCCGGCGCTCGGGCCCTTGTTCATTAAAGGCAGGACCAAATGATTCTTTCCAGGAAGAACAGAATAATGATTTTCCTTGTGGCGGTCGTACTCGTCTTCGCCGCGAGACTGTTTTATATCCAGGTCCTCAACGACAGTTTCAAATCCGACGCCAACAACAATTCGACTGTCCACATGGCGGTATATCCCACCAGAGGACTGATATACGACAGGCACGGCAATATTCTGGTGGAGAACAAGACCTGCTGGAATCTGATGGTCACTCCGGCGGAAGTGGAGCCGTTCGACACGGCACGACTCGCCGACATACTTGGGGTCGAGCGTTCTTTCATAGAAGAGAAAATGGCCTGGTACCGGAAATATCGCACCAGAATCGGCTACCGCAGTGTGGAATTCATCCATCAGATGGAAAGCGCGGATTATCTCAGATTCGCCGAAGTGGCATACCAGTTCCCGGGATTCCACGGTGAGGCGCACAGTGTCCGGAAGTATCCCGTCAATGCCGGAGGCAATCTTCTCGGCTATGTGTCCGAAGTCGATGCGCCGTACATAAAGAAGCATCCCGAATATAAATCCGGAGACTATGTGGGCCGGGCGGGTATCGAGGCATCCATGGAACATGTGCTCAAAGGCGAGAAGGGAAACCGCATCTACTACCGCAATTCGCGCAACAAGATTGTCGGAAGTTATCTCGACGGAAGGATGGACACCGATGCCGTACCGGGCAAGGATGTGACCACCACCATAGACAGGGATCTTCAGGTCTATGGGCAGCAGTTGATGGCCGGCAAAATCGGCAGTATTGTGGCCATCGAACCGTCAACCGGTGAAATCCTCGCCCTTGTCTCCGCGCCCTGCCTGGATGTGGAGAAACTCGACAACATGGGCAAATATTACAAGGAAATAGCCTCTGATCCGCTCAAACCGATGTTCAACCGCGCAGTACAGGCCTCATATCCTCCCGGCTCGGTGTTCAAACTGGTGGGCGGCCTCATCGGACTTCAGGAGGGAACTCTGAAGCCATGGTACGAATACCCGTGCCACCAGGGGTACTGGTACGCTCCCGGTAAAAAGGTCGGCTGTCACGCGCACCGTTCCCCGCTGGATTTCGAAGAGGCGATAATGATGTCCTGCAACTCGTATTTCTGTTATGTTTTCAAGGATATAATTGAAAATCCGGCATATCCCAATGTCCAGGCAGCCTTCGACCGCTGGAGAGAATATGTGCTGAGTTTCGGTTTCGGGCAGAAACTCGGCACCGACTTCCCATACGAACTCGGAGGCAATATCCCGACTTCTGACCGTTACGACAGAATCTACGGCAAGCGCGGCTGGAAAGCACACACCATCATTTCCCTTTCGATAGGTCAGGGAGAAATAGGCTGCACCCCCATGCACCTTGCCAACCTTGCGGCTATAATGGCCAACCGCGGATACTATTACACTCCGCATATCATCAAAGGCACACGCGAGATTCCCATCGACGAACGTTTCACCAGACGCAACTATACCCTCGTGGACACTTCGGCATTCAATGTCGCCGTCCATGGAATGTGGCGGGCTGTCAACAGCGGCTGGGGTGAGGGCGGAACCGCCACCATCGCCTCGGTTCCGGGACTTGACATCTGCGGGAAGACCGGTACCGCCCAGAATCCCCACGGAGCCGACAATTCGGTGTTCATCTGTTTCGCGCCGAAGGACAATCCCCGCATCGCCGTCGCCGCTTATGTAGAGCACGGTACCTGGGGTGCTACCTGGGCCGCCCCGATAGCCTCCCTCATGATAGAGAAATACCTCGCCGGAGAAATTTCGGAGAACAGGAAATGGCTGGAAAAGAAAATGTTCGAGGGCGACCTGATATCCGGACTTCAATATAATCAGTGACATGAGCAAGGATCCTTCATCATTCAGCAGCAAACTTGAAAGGCTCGACATAGTGCTGGTGCTTCTGTACCTGGCACTTGTGGTCTTCGGCTGGATGAATGTGTACTCCGCTGTCCATATCCAGGAAATCAGTGCCTTCTCTTTCGAGCTCAGGAGCGGCAAGCAACTTCTCTGGATAGGGCTGTCGCTCGTGACGGCCTTGTGCATGGTCGGATTCATTCCACATAGATTCTATGAAACTCTCGCCGTGCCGATTTACCTGCTGAGTCTGATGCTGCTGGTGGCCGTGCTGCTTGTCGGCACTTCCGTCAACGGATCGCATTCCTGGATAGTCCTCGGGCCGGTAAGTTTCCAGCCTGCCGAAATAGTGAAGATAAGCACTGCTCTGCTGCTTGCAAAGGCTATGAGCGCCTATGGCTTCGACCTCAAGAAACGAAGCCATTTCCTGAGGACTTGCGGAATAATACTTCTCCCAATCGCGCTAATTCTCATGGAAAACGAGACCGGCTGCGCACTTGTGCTCCTTGGATTCATAATCCCCCTGTACAGGGAAGGGCTGTCCGGATGGTATATTGTACTCGCTTTCACAATTGTGCTGCTGTTCATTCTCACCCTTACGATATCCCCGCTGATTGCAATTCTGATATCTGTTTTTGTCGGGACGCTCAGCTGCGAATACAATGAGGGGAGCGTCATCCGGTGGTGCTACACCACTCTTCCGGCCATCCTGGCGGTGACGGTCTGGGTATTCGTCCACGACAAGGTCCTGGAACCCGGCACCACTGCCGCAGCCATCCTCAAGCCTGCCAATATCATGATTGCCGGTGGCGCCGTCGGAGTGTTCTTCTACATCAGAAGACTCCTGAGGAACCTCAATCCGTTCCGTCTTTTCTCACTCGGCGCAATCCTGCTGTGCATAGTGTTCTCGCTGTCGGTCAATTTCATCTTCAACCATGCCCTGCAGGAGCACCAGCGGCAGCGTATCGAGGTGCTGCTCGGTATGAAGGAGGATGTCTCCGGAGCCGGATACAACCTGCATCAGTCCCTGATAGCCATAGGCTCCGGCGGCCTGAACGGGAAGGGATTCCTGCACGGAACCCAGACGACCTACGGATTCGTACCCGAGCAGGCTACTGACTTCATCTTCTGCACCGTCGGGGAAGAATGGGGTTTCCTGGGTTCCCTGTTCATAATCGGACTGTACCTGGCCCTGATGACAAGGATTATTTCCAGTGCCGACAAATGCCGGGACAATTTCACAAGAATTTACGGATACTGCGTGGCGGCCTGCCTGATGATGCATTTCATGATTAACATAGGAATGACCATCGGCCTCATGCCCGTAATCGGCATTCCGCTTCCGCTGGTAAGTTACGGAGGATCGTCACTGCTGGCGTTCTCCGTGCTGATTTTCATCTTTATTGTACTTGAGAGCGACGAGCGCAAGTTCTTTGCAGGCAAGGCTTCGCAGCGATAAGGGCTCCGCAAAGCAAAAGCATCACGAGAAGGATTGCCGAGCAAATCCGGGAGACGGCCTCTGAAGTACGGACCGCTTCCATGTCGAAGCGCATTGTAAGCAGTCCTTCTCCTTCCGGTATGACGGCGGCACGAAGCAGCCAGTCGGCTCTGAGCAGAGGTATTTCCACCCCTTTGTCATCAGTGAGCCTCCAGTCCGGATAGTACACCTCGCTGAATACGGCAAGACGCGCCCGGGAAGTCCGGTACCTGTAAACCAGGGTGTTGGGGGCATATTCCACAAGGGCTATCGAATCTCCCGCATCCGCGGCTCCCTCAGCAAAGGCGGGAACTGCGAAATCATCCCCGATAACAGCCTCATTCGGGAAATCCAGGCCGCGCAGGGCTGCAAATTCGGCATCGGCTCCGCTTGCTACCCGCACTTTGTCCACGAACCAGCAGTTCCCGAGAGCATTGGTATTGACCAGAGGCGCGTTGTCGCCGCCGAGGATTATATACTTGCAGTTGAGAGCGGACAGCACCGGAAGGTCTGGTAGAGCCTCCTGCGCCTGGGCAATGGTCGAAACATTTTTCAGGGAAGAACTTATCGATTTCATTTCAGGGGTGATGTACCTGTCGATAAGGTCCTGATATCTCTGCATCTTGACAGGGCTGTAACCACCGATACATTTATGATGGTAACTCTGGATTGCATCGTTGAAGGTGTTGGTGCTGATGTCGAGCACTCTGTAGTCAGGATCGGGGTCCTGAAGAATCATACGGTCCACCGGACGGGGCTCGAACTGGGCCTTGTTCTCCTTGGGTGTCACGAAATGAGAAGCATTGAGGTACCTTTTTCCAACAATTCCGAGGTCCAGAATGACAAGCGCCGCCATCGCAAAGGCTATCGCAGAGACGGCCTTCGACCCGGATTTGGTGCCGGCAGTCCGGGACAGAAGGACAATTATGAAAGCCGCGGTAATAAAAAGCAGCGACCTCAGGGCGTCCGCACGCAGAAGTGAAATCCTGTCCTGACGGAGAACATCTGCGAGGACATCCTGGTCATACGGGGATTCGAAAGTTCCTGCAATGGATGGAATAAGGGCAAGCAGCAGGCAGATGCCTCCGGTCACCGCGTATGCGATGACGGCTTTCTTCCTCACGACTGCCTTGTCATATTCCCCTTTCATGATTCTGTCGAGTATTACGAAACCCAGCAGCGGCAACGCGACTTGCAGCACGACAAGTGCCATCGACACGCTCCTGAACTTCGAATACATGGGCATATAGTCGAACCAGAGCCGGGTCCACCACATGCAGTGATTGCCCCAAGCGAGCATCATCGCCACCACAACGGCAGCGAGAAGCCACCATTTCTCCTTTCCCCTGTAAAGCAACATTCCGAGCAGGAACAGGAACACCGATATCGCTCCCATATACATCGGACCGGCAGTGAATGGCTGGGGCCCCCAGTAAAGCGGCATCCGGCTCAGGGTCTGCCTGAGTTCCCTGCCCTTGTACCCGTATTTCCTGAGAAGTCCGGCCGTATGGGATTTCTCTCCGAGCGGGCCGACTGACGAACCTCCGTTGAGATCCGGGATGAGAATGTTGAAAGTCTCCCCTATCCCGTAGGACCACTCGGTGGCATAATTGATATCCAGTCCCTTGCTGTTGATTTCCCGGCCCTGAACTTCAGATGAAAGTTCGGAACCGCCGCGCATGGTGTATTTTCCGTACTGATATGTGGGCCAGAGTTTGTTGGCGTTGGCGCCGATGCCCACCAGGGAGAAGAGAATCAGAACTGCGCTTATGGCAAAAAACCGTCCGACAAGCGCCCGGCGGTCTTTCCTGACGCAAAGGGACACCAGCAGGCAGACGGCGTACAGTATAAGGATAATTGCAAGATAATATGTGATCTGTGGATGGCCGGCCTTTATCTGGAAACTTACCGCGAATGCGAAAAGAGCCGAGGCTGCAAGAGTGCGGAGCAGCCATTTGTCCCTGCCTATGCTGCGGTATGCGAGTATAAATGCCGCAATAGCCCAGGGCATGAAGGCAATCGCCTGCATTTTAGTGTTGTGGCCGACCTGGATTATCTGGAAGTTGTATGCGCAGAAACTGATTGCAATAGCGCCGGCGACTGCGAGGAACTTGTCAACCCCGGCGCTCAACATCAGCAGGAAGGCTCCGAGCAGGGCTATGAACAGATATGTCGCGGGCCTCCGTCCGGCCAGCAGTGCCCGGTATATCCAGGCGGTAAGGTCTCCGTCGGAGGAGGACATGAACCCGACGGTCGGCATGCCGCCGAACATGGAGTTGGTCCAGAAGGTCTTGTCGTCCGGATGGGCTGCATTCCAGGCAGAGGCTTCATGGGACATTCCCATATAGGAATTGATGTCCGGCTGATTGACTATCTTGCCTTGGAGCACCTGGGGCACCCAGGCGTATGCGAGCACCAGAAAGAATGCGATTATTGCCAGATAGATTCCGGCCTTTTTCAAAAGTTCCTTATTCATGACATTACATTTTTTCGGTTGAAAGAGTATCGAGGAGAGCAGCGAGGGAGGCTGTTGTGCAGCGGCGCGAATACCGTTCTATGTCGCCGGTTTCTGCGAGGTCCTCACCGGAGCGGAATCTTTCCCATAGAGTGTCCACATAGGCGCGAAGCGTGGAGTAATCCTCCCAGTCGGCGCAGACACCGGCATTCACGGAGCCGATTATCGAGGCTGCCGCCCCTTCCGGCTCTCCTATCTGAAGTACAGGCCTGCGGGAGGCGAGGTATTCGAATATCTTCCCCGGAAGGACCTTCCTGTACTCGGGTTCCCGGCGCAGCGGAAGAATCAGCATCGAGGCCTCCCTCTGTCTGAACACGGTTTCCTCATGGGAGAGATAGCCCGGCGCCGAAAGATAGTCGCCGAGACCGGCGCTGCGGATTGCGCTGATAATTTCAGCATCCGTTTTTCCAATGAGTTCAAGGGACATTGCCTCCGAAAATGCGATATCCTCGCTACATTTGTCCGCAAGGACTTTCCAAAGGGTCAGAGGGTTGCCGTCAGCGGCGAAAAGCCCTGTGTGTACTATGCGGAATTTTCCTTCCGGGGCAGGCTGCACCGCGCAGTCTTCATCCCGGTAGTCGTCCTCATCGTAGCCGTTGGTGATCATATACACCGGGGTATCGGTCATTTCCCGGAATTCCTCTGCCACGAGAGGCGAGACCGAAATTATGGCATCGGCGTCCCGGAGGACCTTCTCTTCAAGTCTGTACTGCCGGCGGCGCGCAAGGGGCCCGAGAGGCAGGTGTTTGAAGAAAAACATATTTGTCCACGGATCCCGGAAATCCGCGACCCAGGGGATGCCGGTGGATTTCGCAAGTGCGCGTGCGATAAGGTGCATGGAATGAGGCGGGCCTGTACTCACAATGGCATCCACCGGATGCTCCTTGAGATACTTCTTAAGGTACTTCACCGAAGGCCTCACCCATGTGATGCGCGGATCGGGAACAAACAGATTGGCCCTCACCCAGAGGGCAAGACGGGCCACGGGCGATTTCTTCCCGGAACTTATGGGATTGACCACATTCGAAGCCTTCTTTCCGGTAAGTTTCCTGTATATCTCATAAGGCTCGAAAATACGGGTCCTGAGAATTTCGGCTTCAGTGGGAATATCCTTCTCAAGAGTATGGTCTATGGCGACCGATTCGGGGTTTTCGGGAGTATATATGACCGGCTGCCACTGGTGAGCGGGAAGATATTTGGAAAACTTCACCCATCTCTGCACTCCGGACCCTCCTGACGGAGGCCAGTAATAACTTATGACAAGAACTCTCTTCATCTCCCGCAAAATTAAGAAATCCCTGCGGATATTGCAGAATAAATTTTTATTGCTACCTTTGCGCCGCAAAATTCCTCAAATGAGGGTTTTTGGTGCAATGGGTCCCGAACCCTTTTCGGGATGAGTAACACAAATAAAGTTTTATGAAACATCTTCAATTGAACGGCCAGCTCCGCAAGCTGGAAGGCGGCAAAGCCACTATCAAGGCACTCCGCAGGCAGGGTCTCGTACCTTGCAACCTCTATGGCCAGGGAATCAACAATGTTCTTTTCTGCATCGACACCAAGGAACTCAAGAAACTCACCAACACACCCGATTCTTATATCGTTGACCTCGTACTCGACAGCGGCGAGAAGTACAAGGCTGTCCTCCACGAGTCACAGTGGCATCCTGTAACCGACGAGCCTCTCCACATGGACTTCCTCCTCGTTACAGACAAGAAACCTGTAGTAATCGACGTTCCTATCGTAGTGACCGGTCACTCAGAGGGCGTGAAGATGGGTGGTAAGCTTCTCGTATCCGCACGCAAACTCCGCGTCAGCGCTCCCGAGAACAAACTTCCCGATACTATCGAGGTTGACACAACCAACCTTCTCATCGGCAAGCAGATCGTTGCCGGCGACCTCAACATCGAAGGCGTCGAGATTGTATCCTCCAAGGCTACAATCATCTGCTCAGTACGTCCTACCCGTTCTTCAGCACAGGAGAACGCCGCTGCCGAATAATGAGCGGTCTCTGAAAAGAGTTGTATGAACTATCTTGTAGTCGGGCTCGGCAATATCGGCAGTGAGTACGTCCGGACTCGTCACAATATGGGATTTATGGTATTGGATGCCTGGAGTCAGGCATCCAATGCTGTTTTCAGTACCCAGCGCTACGGCGATGTGGCCCAGGTCAGTTTCAAAGGCCGCAACATCACCCTGCTGAAACCCTCGACATACATGAATCTGAGTGGAAATGCAGTGAGGTACTGGATGGAGAAACTCAAACTTCCGATTGAAAATCTCATCGTCATCTGCGATGATATCAACTTGCCGTTCGGCAAACTGCGTATGAGAGCGGGAGGAAGCGACGGCGGCCACAATGGTCTGGGCAATATCAACGAACTGCTCGGAACCCAGCAGTACTGCCGCATACGGATGGGAATAGGCAATGATTTCGCCAAAGGGTATCAGTGCGACTATGTACTCGGAAAACTTTCCCGGGAGGAACTGGACGCAATGCCTGAACTCTGCGAAAAGGTCATACAGGCCTGCAAGGATGTCACAACCGTTGGTGTTTCGCGTGCAATGAACACTTGCAATACGGTTAATGTGCCAAAAATCACACAATTGTAGCGATTTTTGCGTCAAAGTTTGTTTTTTTGATTTCAAGTGCTTAACTTGCAACATGTTTGTGAGCAAACGACACTCATTTTTATTAACACTTATAAATTAAACTACTATGAAAGAATTAGTTGAACAGATCAAAGCTGAACTCGACGTATTTGTAAAGAACGCTGACGCTCAGGTTGTAAAGGGTAACAAGGCTGCCGGTGCCCGCGCACGCAAGTCAGCTCTTGTAATCATGAAGGCTATGAAAGAATTCAGAAAAGCTTCCGTAGAGGCTGCCAAATAATTCTTTCTTTCAATAGCAGAATTCGGGCCGGCTTCTTTGTCGGCCTTTTTTTCTTTGTAATATGAAATTTTTGAAAATAATCTTTTTTGTGTGCTGCGCTCTGGCTATCATTTCCTGCAGCCGGAAGACAGAATTTGCAAACAGAGCGGAGGCCATAGCGGCCCAGATCCACAATCCCGACTCGAAATACGTCATTGTCGCCTGTCATCGCGGAGACTGGCGTAATTTCCCGGAGAATAGCGCCATGGCCATCGAGTCTGTCATCAAGATGGGGGCTGACATCATGGAGCTGGACCTTAAGATGACCAAGGATTCCGTGCTGGTCCTGTCACACGACAGTACAATTGACCGTTGCACCACAGGCAAGGGCAAGGTGAGCGATTACACCTACGAAGAACTTATGCAGTTCAATCTCAAGCGGGCTCACGGCGTGAAATCGGACACCACCCACATCCTCACCCTCGAACAGGCTCTCGCAATATGCAAAGACCGCATTTGCGTGAATGTAGACCAAGGGTATGAATTTTACGACAAGGTCTTGGAGATCACCGAGCGTCTTGGAACCACAGACCAGGTTCTCATCAAGGGCAAACGTCCTGTCGATGAAGTAGCCGCGCACGAAGCCAGATACTCACACAATTTGATGTATATGCCAATCATCGACATCCAGAAAGACAGAGGTGTCGAACTCTTCAACTCCTATCTGGAGCAAGGCGTCGTACCTCTTGCCTACGAAGTGTGCTGGCAGAGGGAAGACGGGACTTTGCAGGATGCCTGCGCAAGGATTCGCGCCCAAGGGTCGAAAATATGGGTCAACACAATCTGGGCTTCTCTCTGCGGAGGTGCCGGCAATGATGACGACGCCGCCTATATCAGCGGTAATCCCGGTTCGGTTTACAAGCGCTATCTAGATCTTGGCGTCTCGATGATACAGACAGACCGCCCCGAACTGCTTATCGGTTACCTGGAGAAACAGGGTCGTCACTCCTTATAGGGAACACACGAGGAATACTGCTGACTTTGACTTCAAAATGGATAAAAAGAGGGATATGATATTAGTTCCGTGCGGGCTGGCGCTCACATAAATATGTGCAAACAGGCCCTATTTGC
>JAKSKQ010000018.1 GCA_024401675.1 Bacteroidales bacterium
CTACACTTACCGGGATGGATCCCCTTCCGGCAGATGGCGAGACTGAATATTTGTCCGTCAACCCGGGAACGATGACTTTAGGTTCCATTTCTCAGACCATTTCAATATTTGCGTTTTCGTCATCGAATATAATTGTCAGAAGCGCCCCATCATGGGTTTCCCTTAAGTCCAATACACAGGATATCAGAAATTATACTTTGGTGTTTGATGTCAGCCAAAATAAATCCGGTGCACAGAGGGAAGGCACAATAGTGTTGGAAAATGCTGACGGACTGTCGGCTTCAGTACAACTGACACAACGCTACACCTACTATTCCGAAGATTATTCCCGCGATGGCAATGTAGTGACGTTGCAGACTCATACTTCAGGAAACGGTATTGACCTGATATTCTTTGGCGATGCATATACTGACAAAGAGGTTAATTCAGGAGTATATTTAAATGATATGAAGCGGGGTGTGAATGCCTTCTTTTCAGTAGAGCCATACGCTTCTTTGCGTAATCTGTTTGACGTGAAGTACGTGGAACTGGTTTCTGCCTCGAATTCTTTCACTGAAGGATCTCAAACAGCGCTTTCTACATATTTCGGAGAAGGAACACTGGTTGGCGGAGATGACAACAAAGTTTCGTCATATTGCAAGCAGGTGACTGGAAAAAGCGATCTGAAGGACGTGACAGCCATCGTGATTGTCAATGCCAGGAAATATGCCGGAACTTGTTATATGTATTACAATTATTCCGGTGATTACGGTCTTGGTTTCAGTGTAAGTTATTTCGGTCTTGGTACATCTGCTTCCGGGCAGACCAGTATGGAGGCTGTTCTCAGGCACGAGGCTGGAGGACATGGATTCGGAAAACTTTCTGACGAGTATTCATATTACAACAATGGAGCAATCCCCGCAGGTGAAAAAAGCACTATGAAAAACATGCAGAAATACGGTTGGTATCCCAATGTGGATTTCACCTCGGATCCTTTTTCTGTGAGCTGGTCGAAATTCGTTACTGACAATAGATATTCTGCCGAGGAGATAGGTGTTTATGAAGGTGCTGCAACATATTGGTATGGAGCATATCGTCCCACTGTCAACAGTATTATGAGGTACAACACCGGTAAGTTCAATGCTCCCAGCCGTGAGGCCATATATAAGAAAGTGCATAAACTTGCGTATGGCAGCAGTTGGACTTATGACTATAACAAGTTCCTTGAGTATGATGCCATAAACAGGACTTCTGTCAGCCAAGCATATAATGAAATGCCGGTTGGCAAGAACATCCAACCCTTGCATCCTCCTGTGGTTATCTACAGGGAACCGTAGTAACCTTTTGGACAACTGGCATTAGTTTGAACTTTGATTTCAAAACAGCTTAATCTTTGACAATATGTCCTTTCGGTTTTTCAAAATCTGTTTTGCAACGGTGATATTTTCTTTTATCAATATGCTCCGAAATTTTGGGTACAATATAATATTGCTTGGGTGAAAATATCAATCAAGGGCGAGTATTTTAGCGCTTTTTCAAAAAAAATGTTAACTTGCTCGGAATTTGGTTCAACACGAAAAAAGACTATGATTAACCACAAGAACAAAACTTACTCCAAGCCGGAATTCTCGCCTGTAGAGGGACTTCAAGACAATGTTTGCTCAGGCTCTGTGAACATTGAGGATATCAATGAAGAAACAATAGACTGGAACTGACGCCGATATGCTGTCAAAACATCTGTTCATTCCTCTGGCAGTCCTCGCTGTCATAACGGCCTGCACTCCCCAGAAGGACGCGGCAAAATATGCGGAAGAAAAGAAAAGCAGTGAGTTCCGCCCTCTGGATGAGAGCGGGCGCACGGTGCGCTTTTATCTGGAAACTCCTGCAGACGGACTCCGCCAGAGCCTCGGCATGACTTCCTATGTCTTTTCGGCTGAAGATGAGATATACTCCAGAATGGAGACAGTCAGCCCTCAGTTCGACGGGAGCGGATGCTGCTATGTCGAAGTCGCCAAGTCCGAGTCCCGCAATTACTATATGTTCTGCTATCCTTCCGGAGACAAGTCATGGTTTCTGGACTCTGCCCCGCTGCACGGGCTTATGATTCCTTACTCCCAGTTTGTCGGCGAGACTCTTGAGCGTATGGGAACTTATCCCATGTCCGGCAGGTACAGTGATGCCGACGGAGACCGGATGGTATTCCGCGAGCCTTATGCTGTGCTCAGGCTTATTGTCAAAGGCTCCTCCCGAGTCACTTCGGTACATTTGGAAAACAAGATAAAGGACCTCGAAGGCTCGTTCTATATGGCCGGTCTGTCTTCCTTCGACCCCGACAAGGGCTATGAAGTAACCGAGGGGGTGAATTTCGTGAACCTGAACTGCACACCCGGGACGCCCCTGTCCTCCGAGGGTACGGTGTTCAATCTTGTGGTCGCTCCCGGCGATTACAAGGAAGGTTTCATCCTGAGCATCTGCGATACTGACCACAAGGGTCAGATCTTCGAAACCGGAGCCGTCAGAGTGGGCGCCGGCGAGGTCGGGGATCTGGGCGTTTTCAATTATGCCCCTCCTGAGGACCAGCTTCTTTTCGAACGCTTCGACAATATGGTCTGGGGTGGTTGCGTGCGTGACACGGACGGTCTCATCACTTCCTTTGCTCCGGATGCCTCCACCGACCCCGACAACAATCCCACAGCCCGCACCGGCAGGGAGGATGCCTTCACCAGGATCAGCGCCTCAACTCCCGGATCCGCCGTCATACAGTCCACATTCACATCCGGATACACTGTCGCGCAGCGTCACGCCGTGAGCGACTCCTATATCGAATCCAGGGGCCTGGAAGCCTACAATTATCTGTACCGCTGCCAGGAATTCCAGGGCTGCATCAGCGCGGGAGGCTGCGATGCAACCCGCGGCTATGTCGATTTCATATCTTTCGGAAACCTCGACGAGGGCCTTTACAAGGCTGAAGTGTCTTTCGATATTGCCTACCGTTACGGTTCCACCGATGAACTTATGTTCCAGATAAACAAGTCCGGTGTCATCAGGAGCGTGACCATAGACGGGGAACCCATGACTCTTGAGACCACCGTGGACGGCAACAACACCTATACTCACGCCTTCGTCGGCAAATGCATAATGGGCAAGAAGGAACTCCCTTCCCAGAAATCCGTCAGCGATGCCGCCGGTTGGCACAGTGTCAAGGTTGAAATCTGGAATGTGTGCGAGGTCAGCGCCATGATTCTTTTGGGCGCCACCACCGACGCCTCACTCAAGCACGGCTTCTATCTGGACAATGTGGAAGTCCGGGCTCAGAAGATGCCTCGCGGCAATTTCCGTGTGCTTTATATGAACATACAGGACGGAATGTGGGCCGACCAGGGCAATAATTTCGACAATTTCGTCTCATGGGTTAAGAAATATGACCCTGATGTCTGTGTCTGGTGCGAGGCCAGGACCCTCTACAAGACCGGCACTGACCAAGGCATCGGCGATGCCAACAGAATCCTCTGCAAGACTATGGGCGCGGCTACCGATCCCGGCTGGGAGGCTCTTGCCTTGCGTTACGGTCACAGCCACCACGCCGTGGGCGGTTTCCGCGACAACTATCCCCAGGTCATCACTTCCAAGTATCCCATCACCACTGTTTCCAGAATGACCAACGCCGCAGGCGGGAAGTATATCCAGCACGGCGCGGGCCATTTCAAGGTTACAGTAGCCGGGAAGGAGATAAACATCGTATCTCTCCATCTGTGGCCCCAGCTTTATTCACCGAGTTCCAACACTCTTGCTAGCGCCGCGGCTCTCGAAGGACGCGACCATCAGGTGGTGGAGGTGAATGCCATCCTCTCCCAGACCAATCCGGACAAGGACGGTATGTTCCTGATGATGGGCGACCACAACGCGATATCCAGAATAGATTCGTGGTATTATGATTTCTACGGATATTACGATGTGGTTTCCTCTTCGTGGGGGAACACTCCCATAGAATTCAACGACGGACGTTACAAGGAGAAATGGTACCAGGCCCACGACGTGATTATCGCAAACGGAGCGTATGAGGATATGATCAGGGCTTTCTGGCCGGGACGCTTCATTCCCTCGACTGGCGGTGCGGGGCGTATCGATTTCATGTACGGTACCCACGCAATGACGGAAAAACTCGTGAACATGACCAGTATCCATGACAGTTTTTCGACAATCACTTCATCCCCGGTCGGCGGGCTCAGCATTCCTTCCGACCACCTTCCCATTATAGCTGATTTCAATTTATGATGAACAATAGAAAAAAGCCCCTGCTTACCGCTCTTGCCCTGCTGCCGCTGCTGGTGGCGGGATGCAGCGGGAACATGGACAAGAATGCAGACAGGAGCGAGTACATATCCGTGTACTTGTCCGAGGCTGCGCAGGACCCGTCCGACGAGATGTGGCTGCCCTGTGCTGGCGGGGAGGTCACCATCTATGTCCGCAGCAATGTTCCTTTCGAGGCGCAGTGGCAGGACGGAAAACTGCCGGCCTGGCTCCGCATCAAATCCACCGAGGACCGGGGTGGCGGACTTACTGCTGTGACAGTCGAGTTCGACCCACTCACAAAACGCCAGACAGAACTTGTCTCCCGCGGACTTTATGAGCGCCGCGACGGTGTGCTGATGCTCACCAATTCCGCTATGTTCCTGGGGAAATATTTCGTGATGCATCAGGGCCTTACCAAGCGCTCTGGCACCGATTTCTCTTTCCTTACGGATGGCTATGACGTCCCAAACAAGACGATAGGCGAGACTTTGTATAAGGACTGGACATCCCCGCAGAAGGCATACGGCTACTCATCCACCTGCATCGAAGGTCAGGAGTCCGCATGGTGCTATGCCAAGAAAGGCTATGTCCGTCTCGGAAACAACGAGGGTGTCGGAGCCGACCTGGTGTTCCCCCTTAGCAGCGCCTTCGCCTACGATTCCCTACTTGTGGTGTCATTCGCCGCAGTCGCCCAGAACGGCAAGGCTATCGGAGACTTCACCGGAGACACGGGTGGGGATGTGATCAATGAAGATGTCCCGCCGACTCCGGGAGAGGGCGGTGGCACCGAGCCTATCAAGCCGATGCTCCCTGCCGTCACCGGCGAGCCCTCCGGGGATGAGACCGAAATGGACAACACCCGCCTGCGTCTGGAAATCACCGGAGGCGGATTCATAAGAAGCCAAGACGGTAAGAGAGCCACATCCATTGAATTCGAGGTAGGGTACTACAACACCGCCAGTCCAGCTTATCCTTCCGATATGTTCGAGGGCGCGCGCTATCTCGTCTTCATTGAAGGCGATTCCCGCAGCCCCCTCACCGCACAGACTTCCATCCGTCTGGTATCCGGCGACATTTCGGGGATTCCGGGGAAGGCCAACAACCGCATTTTCATAGACGATGTCTATGTGTATCGCATGCTGATGAATTACCGCAGGACCCAGGATTCCAAACCCATGGCCATGGATGAAGATATTTATGAACTGAACGGCCGCACCAGCGGACGTGATATCGTGCTTGGAGGAGGGGCTGTGAAGAAATGAAAAGATTTGCAGTGATTCTCCTTTCGGTGCTTCTGTCATTCGGAGCCCGTGCAGCATCTGACGTGAGTGGAAAAGTCGTGGACCAGAACGGCCAGCCCATCATCGGGGCGGTAGTTGTCGTTGGCGGCGATACATCCACCGGCGTCGCGACCGATTTCGACGGACTCTTCAGCGTGAAGGCCTCCATCGGCGATGAACTGAAGGTTATGAGCCTCGGTTACAGCGATGTCACTGTGAAACTCACTTCCACCGACTTTGTGACGGTGAAGATGGGAGAGGATGTCAATATGCTCGCCGAGACGGTGGTCATCGGTTACGGCTCGGCCAAGAAGAGCGACCTTACCGGATCTGTCGTCAATGTGAAGATGAACGACATCAAGGATACCCCCATGGTGTCCGTGGACAATGCCCTTCAGGGACGTATCGCCGGAGCGGACTTCATGTCCACCGACGGAGCCCCGGGCTCCACCACCACAATCCGTATCCGCGGTACCCGTTCCATAACCGCCTCCAACGAGCCTTTGATAGTGGTGGACGGAGTTATGGATGCCATCAATGACCTCAACGATATCAACACCGACGACATCCAGTCAATTTCCGTCCTGAAGGATGCCTCCTCCACGGCGATTTACGGTTCCCGCGGTGCCAACGGTGTAATCATCATCACCACCAAGCACGGACTGAACTCCGACGGCAAGCCCAATATCACCCTCAAGGCTGATGCCGGTGTTTCCACTCTTCCGACCAAACTGGATATCATGAACGCCGCGGAATTCGCCATGTACCGCAATGACTATGCATACTTCGGCGGAGACCCCCTGCACAGCGGAGTCAGCGGCACCACTCCCTTGAGCGGTTCGGTTTATCCCGACCCTCTCTCGCTCGGACAGGGTACGGACTGGATAGGGGAAATCACCCGTCCGGCCGCGGTGCAGAATTATTCCCTTTCGCTGGGTGGCGGGAAGAAGGACTTCAATTATTTCGCTTCGGTGTCCTACAATGACACCCAGGGTATCATCCAGGGTTCCGGACAGAAGCGTCTCACAGCGAGGGTCAGCTTCGATATCAACCTCTTCAAGTGGCTGAAGATAGGCTATTCCGGTTCATACACCTACCGTACCCAGGATATTGCCAACGCCAGCATCGGCGGTACCGCCTGGTACAACAGCGCACAGTACCTTTCCCCTCTGATCAAGCCCGGTGACTCGATGAACCCTCTGTACAACGGCGGTCAGAGGATCAACACCCCGAGAATGCTCATTGACCTGAATACCTACAACAAGAAATACCATTCGACCAACCACAGTGTGAAACTGGATTTCGAACCGGTGGAGAAGTTCAAGATTTCCAGCACCCTTTCCTATTTCCTTTATCAGAACCACGTCTATCGCTACTATCCGGGCACCCTGCCGCAGAAGAGCGAGAATCAGGGCGGAGATGCATACAGAGAGGAATCCGACAAGTTCTCCCTGTCCTCCGAGACAACCGCCAGCTATCTTTGGGAAAAAGGAAAGCACACTCTCACTCCGATGATAGGCTGGTCCGCTTACAAGTCCGCCGGCAACAAGTTCAATCTTTCCGGTTCCGGTTATATGGATGACGAGGTCCTCTGGAACAATATGAATGCCGTTCTGGACAAGGAAACTTATTCGGCGGGCACTTCCTATGCCCAGAAGATAAAGATGTCCGCCTTCGCCCGTATCGACTACAACTACGACCACCGCTACTACATTACGGCCACCGGCCGCTATGACGGTGCATCGAACTTCGCCGACAACCACAAGTGGGCGTTCTTCCCGTCTGCGGCGCTCCGCTGGAACATTTCCAACGAACCCTGGATGAAGGGAGCCTCCCGGGTGGACAACCTCTCGCTCAGGGCCAGTGCCGGTATGACCGGTAACGACGCCATCAGCGAATACCGTTCCCTCGCGGCGCTGAGTTCCACGACAAGCGGTTATGTCTTCGACCAGTCGCAGCCTGTGGCGTTCTACCGCAGCCGTCTGGCGACACCGGACCTCACATGGGAAAAGACAGCCCTGTACAATGTCGCTCTCGACGCCAATCTTCTTGACAGCCGCATCAACTTCACCGGCGAACTGTACTGGTCCAAGACCACGGACCTGCTGCTGACAGTCCAGACTGCGGCTCAGACCGGTTACACTTCCCGCTACGCCAATATCGGTACCACTACCAACCGCGGCTGGGAAATCACCCTCGAGACCATCAACATCAACCGGCGGAACTTCAGTTGGAGCACATCCCTGACAATGTCCCACAACAAACAACTTGTCCTGGACATAGGCAGCGAGGACTTCGTGGCCGCATACTCGTCTCCGGGCAACAACCCCTATATGATGTACGGCTATGTGTCAGGTTATCCCCTCAACTCCCTCTGGGGCTTCAAATATGCCGGTGTATGGCACAGTCAGGATGAGATTCAGATGAACGAGGCCACAAAAACCTATGCCAGCGCCTCTTCCAAGGCACTTGGCTACGCCCGCTACTACGATATCAACCACGACGGCACCCTCAACCAGGACGACCTTGTGTATCAGGGTAATGCTGATCCTTATCTTTTCGGAGGTCTTCAGAATACCTTCTATATATATGGGTTCCGGCTGGGCGTGTATTTCGCCTATTCTCTCGGCGGCAAGATTTACAACTACTCCGAGCTCTATATGGCCGGCTCAGTCAACACCAACCAGTACCGTTTCATGCTGGATTCCTGGCACCCTGTCAGAAATCCGGAGTCCAACATACCCCGTGCCGGTTCCACAGACGTGTCACTTCCGAGTGACTTCATGATTTATGATGCGTCTTACCTCAGACTCAAGACCCTCACCCTTTCATATACCTTCAATTTCAAGAATATCAAATGGATGAAGGATCTCACCCTGACTCTCACCGGAGACAATCTCTGGCTCGGCAAGAACTACAACGGATTCGATCCTGACGTGTCATCGGAAGGTACATCCTCGACTCTCCGCCGTCTTGATGTTGGCGCCTATCCGAAGGCGAGGACTTTCACATTCAGCATCCAATTCAAATACTAGGAGGAAAGAGATATGAAAAAAATCTACACTTTTATCTGTCTGTTGGCCCTGTGCTCCCTTTCTTCCTGCTCACTGAAGGAGAACACATCCTCCATTTCCGTGCCCGGGGACTTCTTCCGCAAGTACTCCGAGTGCCAGAGTGTTGTGAACGGCTGCTACATTCCGCTCAAGAGCATCTATACCTATACATATATGATTGCGACCGAATGTGTGACCGACCACGCATTCATCGCGTCCGGAACTCTTGACTGCCGTCTGGATATCTCTCCGGCGATTCCGCGCTACGGTTCCACAGTGTGGACCCAGGGCTATCTCGGTGTGCAGCGCTGCAATTTCGCAGTGCAGGGCATAGAGAATTCCACTGCCATCAACGAGACCCAGCGTGCCGAACTCCTGTGCGAGGCCAAGGTCCTGAGGGCGTTCTATTTCTACACCCTCACCTGCTTCTTCGGTGATGTACCCTTCTATTTCGACGATGTATCGGACAACGCCGCCCTGGAGAGAATCTCCATGCTGCCCAGGATGAGCGCCGACTCCACCCGCAAGGCCTGCATAGAGGACCTCAAGGGCATAGTTGACAAGGTCCCCCAGACCCGTACTTCCGACAATGCCGGAGCCCGTCTCGGCGCCTCTGCCGGCTGGATGCTCATCGCGAAGATGGCTATGTGGAACAAGGACTACGAAGAGGCGCTTTCCGCCCTTTCCCATCTCGAGGAAATATACGGCGAGGACCTTTCCGTCTATGATTACGCCTTCAACGCTTCGTTCCGCAACCACAACACCCCGGAGTCCATCATGGAAGTCCAGCACAATTATGTGGAAGGCGGTATGAACTATACTTCCAATGTGGCCTGCATCTGTACTCCGAGTTGTACAATGATTTATGACGAGTCCGGCAATGTCGTGGATGCCACTTTCGACGGGGTGTCCATTCCTGAACTCGGCCACGAGTGCACGGTCTGGAGCGCAATGCGCCCCTGCATGATGTTCAGCCAGGGACTTCAGCCCAAGCAGGGCAAGGATATCCGCAAGGATGTCAATATGGCATGGGAATACAACGGCCAGAAGTTCATCAATGGCAGCGAGCGCCCCTGGCCCGGTCCGAAATTCTGGTGTCCTTATATGAAGGTGTCCTCCGACAGCAACAACTACAAGGTGTTCCGCTATGCCGATGCCGTCCTCCTTCAGGCCGAAGCCTGGTTCTACCTCGGTGACACGGAGAAGTCCCTGCATTATCTCAACAAGACAAGGAACCGCGCCGGCATAGGTGATTATATATTCAGGACGGATGTCCGTCTCGAAGAGGAAATCCGCAATGAGCGTTCCCGTGAACTCTGGGGCGAGTTCCAGCGCAAGTTCGACCTTGTACGCTGGGGAATCTGGTTCGACAAGGTCCAGGACGCCAGCGACTACATGACTCTCAAGGAGAACGCCCTTCCCTGCCACAGATACTATCCCATACCCGACAAGGAAGTGGTCTATTCCAAGTATCATCTTGACAACAACGAATACAAGAAGTACGGTCTATGATGAAAAAACTTTGCATATTCCTTGCAGCCATAGCCGCCCTGTGCGGCTGCCTGCAGCAGCAATACGAGATTACGACTCCCTTGAGTGTGGCCTCCGACCAGATCAATCTTTCTTCTGCGGCCGGATCCACCAAGGTGATGGTATATTCCAATTCCGACTGGACCGTGGAACTCGACCGTCCCGCTCCATGGGCATCCCTGAGCAAACTTTCCGGATCGGGGCTCAACGATTTCGAGTTCAGTTATTCCGCCAACTACGGAATAACACGCTCGGTCAATATCGTCTTGAAATCCTCAAATGAGCGCTCTCTCATAAAGGTGGTCCAGGACGGAGCCATATCTTCTCCGGCGATTTCCTTCAGCAAGCCGGAGATGGTCACATCCAAGTTCGCCGCCACCCTGCGCGATTCAATCAGGACCAACCTGAACTTCTGTCTTGAAGACATACGCGCCCGGGCGGTTTACTATGCCGTTGACGGCTCTGTGAGCGCCATTGAAGAAATCGGCCCCGAAAGTACCGGTTGGGTGACTTCATATTCCGTCAGCCCTGATGCGGCTGTTTTCAGTGTCGCCGAGAACAAGGAAGGAACTGGACGCCAGGCAGACGTGGTATTCTACATCACAGACGGTACGGGAGCCGAGACACGCTCCACCATCCATCTGACCCAGAGTGAGTTGGAGCCTTCATTCACCCTCTCATCCGCCTCCGGGCAATATTATGCCAACGGCAAGACATACTCCATCCCGTCCGTTCTGAACAATATCTGGTCTTCCGACAATATCCAGATCCGCTCCGGCGCATCATGGGTCAGAGCGGCTTCCATTGACAGCACCGGACTCAAGTTCACTCTCGACCGCAACACCGACGGCCAGAGCCGAAGCACCACCATCAATGTGGACTGTGTCGAAGGCGACTTCGGAGTACATGCCGAATTCAGCCTTTCGCAACTTTCCAACATGTGGCTTTCCATCGAGGAACTGCGTTCCCTGCCTGAAGGCAAACTCGTCAATGACGATATGCTCGAGGGCTTCATAGTCAGTGATTCCTCCAGCCCCAACCTCTGCTCCAGCCCCCAGAGTGGTCAGTACAGTTTCGACCGCGGCGAAAACGCCCGGACAGCATATCTGGAAGGGACCGACGGAATGTATGGCGTCCGGCTCAAGTTCACATCTGCCGAAGAAAACCACACGACTCAGTTCGAAAAAGTGAGAATCAATCTCAACGGTGTGGATCTAATCCGCGAAACTTCTCCTCTGAGAATCACCCTTTCCGGTCTCAAGGCTTCTTCAATCACAAGGATAGGGGAGCCTGATGAGGCTGCGGTTCCTGCCAAGGCAAGGTCCATATCCCAACTTTCCGAAAGTGATATCTATACTTATGTCAGCATCCGCGGAGTTGAAATCCTCCAGAAGGACGGTTCCTTCACCAACTGTAGCGACGCATTCTCTCTCAAGGACGAAAACAATCCCTATTCCGGAACCGACAATCCCTGGTGGGATGTGGCGCCTCTGCTGCTGCATGACCGCAGCGGCGGGTGCATCAATATGCTTACCAACGCCGCCGCTCCCTGGCGCCGCTATGGCGAGGATCTCGGCGCTCTTGCCGATCCGGCCCGCCCCCTTGTGCCTCAGGGATCCGGCAATGTCAAGGGTATCATTGTCTGCGACAATGTGGCTCCCGTACGCTTCGGAGATCTCGGCACATATCAGATCCGTCCTATGAAACTTGAGGATATAGCCCTCGATGAGGCGTCCTTCACATCCACTGTCGTGGAATGGAACTGGAACGACTTCTCCCCGGCGGTGACTCCGGTGGTGGGAAGCGGAACTCTTGACGTGAGCGGTATCCCCGATGTGGAAGGCAAGACCGTTTCTGCTGCAAAAGCCCTTTCTTCCGACTATAACAACACTTACAACGGCAGGGAAGGCGACGGCGGCAACGGCAACGGCGGTGGCGTGAACATGGCCGGTCTGGTGAAGAACGGAGCCATGAAATTCTCCAAGATGTGGTGGAACTTCTCCCAGAACAAGGGGGAATACTTCGATATCAAGTTCAATATGGGCGGTGCATCCGGCACCAACCTTTTCGTCGGCCTCGTCTGGGGACACGGAGAGGGGGCGTCCTCCCAATATTGCGGTCCCTCGCACTGGAAGGCTCTCTACTCAATCGACGGAGGTGCTTCATGGAGCGATGTTCCGGGGGCTTCGCTCATTGAGAACCGCAGCTGCATCTGTCCGGACAACTATTCCGTCGATGCCTGCCCGGGTTTCACCGAGCATATCATTTCCCTGCCCACATCCTGCTTCGGCAAGACGGACGTCAGGGTGCGTTTCCAGGTTGCCGACCTCACCTGCGACTCGCCTGCAGCCCAGGGTGATTACAAGAATGCCACATGTATCGGCGGTGGCACACTCAGTCTTCAGACCGAGCCTGACAAATGCTCGGTTGTCATTGGTACATTAACAGTCAGATACAATTAGCTATGGTTAAAAAGAATCTGATTTTCCTGATATTGGCTCTCGGCGCAGTCGCGTCCTCATGCAGTGTCGATGACTCGGCGCAGGTCTCCCTGGTCAAACTCGGCGCCGCCACCAAGGAATATCTTGTGGAGCCCGAAGGAACTACTCTCGAAATACCTGTCTATTCCAACAATCCGTATCATATCGAACTTATCGGCGAGTCTCTTGACTGGCTTACCATAAAGGAACCGTCCGAAAAGTGCGAAAACGGCTATATCAGCGCTGAATGCTCCTTCAACAGAGAGTTCAAACGCAGGGCCGACATTGTTCTGTGCAGCGAAAAGGATTCCCGCCGGGATACTGTGACTATCAAGCAGAAAGGTCTCATCGAGGCAAACCTTTCGATGGACAACCTTTCTGTAGTTCTCGCAGGATGCGGTGGGGATAACGAATCATTTGTCCGCACCAATATCCCTTTCAGTTATATGAATCTTGATGTGACTTACTCCAACCCCGATGATGCCGGTTGGATAAAGGACATTAAAATTCAGGATTCCGAAATCGAGAAGCGCTCCCTCCTGATACAGGCCGAACCCAACCCCAGCGAGACTGTGCCGCGCACGGCTACCCTCATGTTCTCGTTCACTGACGGATGGGGCGAAAAAGTGCAATTGAAGGTCAACGCCGTGCAGCGCACCAGTACCGAGCAGATAGGTATCCCAGTCTCCATGGAGGACCTCAAATCAGACTATCCTTCAGGAGTTATCGCCGATTATATCCTTGTTGAAGGCATAGTTGTCAGCAATACCGAGGCCGGCAATGCCGGAGAGAACGAGCAGCAGACGACTTCCAACATCGACTATACCGGATGCCGGCGCACCCTCTATCTCGAAGCACTCGACGGCTCCACCGGAATCTGTCTCCAGACCACCACTGCCGACGAGACTCTTCCCGCCCTGTATTCCAAAGTGCAGATACTTCTCTACGGTACCACGGGCACTCTCAAGCTCGACCCGGAGCGCTATGATATCACCGGACTGACTTCCAGTATGATTACCAGCCAGACCCCCGGCACCAAGTCGGATGTCCCGGTGAAGAAGAAGACCATCGGTACCCTCGATGACACCGATATCTACACCTATGTGACTGTCACCGGTGTGGAATTCGCCATTCGCAAAGGTCCGCTTTTCCCTGTGAACGAGGGATATACCAATGCGACAAATGCCCACCGTCTGTCCAAGCTCCCTCTGCTTTTCCGTGATGCGGAAGGCAAGTCCATGTATATCCTCACCAATACCACATGTCTGTACCGCCGCGATGGAACCGCCATCCCCCAGGGCTGCGGAAACCTCAGCGGAGTGCTTGTCCACGAGCGTTTCCCCCGCTACAATTGGAGGAACCTCGCCGACCCCGCCGAGATGGATGATGACCCCACTCTCGGCCGCATAGGCACCTATCAGCTCAGGCACCAGACCAAGGAGGATATCTGGGGCGAGATGAGCGACGATGTGGAGCAGAGCTTCTCCAAGATTCTGTGCGAGTACCGCTACTGGTATCCCGACAAGGTAAGGGGCGTCTGCCTGCCTACCTACGGCACCAACGGCTGGCTGACCCACACCTATCAGCAGAAATACACCGGCTCCGCCCAGTTGGACTTCACCGAGGATACCTTCGGCCAGCATATGAAGCCCAACTGCTCCCCGGACTACCTCGGCCCTGTGGGAAACAATGCAGCGTATGTTTTCGGCCTGAACACCAACAACATCAACGGCATCGGCATGAAGCTCAACCTTTCCAAAGAGCGCTTCCATCCCGATCTTGCAGACCTTTACGATATGGTCAACGGCGAGTGGTGCGGCCCTGATGCATCTTCAGTCTATGCCAACAGGGAAAGCAACCTCGCCATCAACTACAACGCAACTCTTTCAAATCCGACCAATCAGAATATGAGGGGCAAGGGCTGTGTGCCTGACGGATGCTACACCGGTTTCCACGCCAACCATTGGTGGAACTACTCCACCGGGCGCGGCTACGGCTGGCTGATAAACTTCTCCACCCTCGGAATCAGCGCGTCCCATCTCGCGATGCAGTTTTCCGTCCAGAACACCAGCCAGAATTTCTATGCGCCCCGTTTCTGGAAGGCGGAATGGGCTTATACCGATTCCCAGGAACCTTCCGCCGACAAGCAGTGGCACCTTATTGATGAATATCTTGTCCCGGACATTTCAGTCTGGAGCAACACTCTCTATTCTTCTCTGGTGTCCCAGAAGCAGATTGACATGCCGCTGCCTCTGGAGATTCTCGGACATGAGAATGTCTATATCCGTCTTGTCCCGACAAGCGATGCCGTCAGCAACGGCTTCGACTATTCCGACGCTTATTATGGAGACGCACCTCTGGATGCCAACGGAGAGACATCCCATTACAGTGCACTCGGTTATTTTGCAATAAGATACAATTGATATATGAAACAAAGCAGAATCATTCTTGCCGCATTGCCCCTCCTTCTTCTCATGGCGGGGTGCAGCAAAGACGGCTCGCGCACACAGCAGCCTCAGGATACGGCAACCGATACCGGATTCCTGGCCTGCCTCGCCGATACCAGAACCACTGTGGACTTCGCCAGCGGTGAAGGCATCGTGAAATGGATCGCCGATGACCCGGTATTCATCACCAACGGCACCCAGACCGCCACATATTACATAAAGAAGGGCGGTTCCACTTCCAGCGTGATGTACTGCAAGGGTACGGCTCTTGACGGGGACAGTTTCCTTTCTGTCTATCCTTCCACCGGAGCGTCATACGAAGAAGGAGTGCTCCACGCATCCATCCCCACCGTCCAGACCTATGTCAAGGACGGCTTCGCATCGCAGACCTTCCCCATGGTGGCTGTCTGCGGAGAGGACAGGGTGCTGAACTACCGCAATGCAGCCTCTCTTCTCAAAATCGTGCCTACAGGCTGGAGCGGCGCAAAGGTGAGCCAGATCACCATCAATGCCCAGGTCCCCATAGCCGGAGACCTCACAGTCACCTATGACGGGACCACTGCTCCCACAGTTACCTGCAACGGTTCGAAATCCGTGACGGTGATGTGCGGCGGCATTGAAATCGGGGAACCGATATACGCTGTGGTGGCTCCCGGCACATACGAAAACCTTTCGGTAGTGGTTTCCATTGTCGGAGGACTTTCCGTGAAATGCACCTCCCAGCAGGCTGTGGAGGTGGAGCGTTCCCGCTTCGCGGTGTCCGAGTATGACATCTCATCCCAGTTCAAGGATCTCAGCAAGGACGGTACAGCCAACTGCTACATCATCAGTGAGCCGGGAAGCTACCGTTTCAAGGCTTCGGTGCGAGGCAACGGTGTGACTACCTCCTGCGGCCTTTCCGCTACGAATGAGGACGCTTCCAGCGCAGTACAGTATTATGCCGACGGCGAGACTTTCGTCAACGGAGGCTTCAGCTACATCGACGGCTATATATACTTCTCCACTGTCGAGGCCGAGTCCATTCCCATCGGAACATCGCTTATAAATCTGAAGAACAGCAGCGGCCAGGTAATCTGGAGCTGGCATCTGTGGGCCAATCCCAATGTGAAGGACATCACCCTCGGAAATTACACTTGGATGAACATGAACCTCGGCGCCCATTCCACCACTTGGAATGATGAAGGCTATATGGGCTACTATTATCAGTGGGGACGCAAGGACCCGATGATGCAGAAGGCCGGTGTAGTGGCTGATTTCAAGAATCCATGGACTTCCCACGCATCTCTTACCGACGGCTCCATCGAGAACTCGATTCTCAATCCGTCATTTTTCTACGGATCATATTATCTGAATTCCAACACTTCCACCCCCATGATTTCCGACTGGGCATCATATACCGACGACATGTCACAGGTCGTATGGGACTGGTGGTGCGTGGGACTTACCGGAGCCACAACGACAGGAAAGACAGTCAAGACCATGTGGGATCCCTGCCCTCCGGGATACAAGGTGCCCGAAGCGGACGCGTTCAACGCCCTTATAAGTTCAAAGTGGACTTGGGATGAGTTCGATGTGGATAACCATTCCCACAAGAGTGGAGACTTCCTGGTGCCCACCATCAGCCATCGTTCCGCAGGTGTGGCGGGCTTCGGTTCCGCTACAGGGAACTGGAAGGGCGGAACAGCCAATACTCCCGCCTACGCATGGAGTTCCTTCCCCGGAACTGCCGCCAGCAAAGGAAAAATCTATGGCAACAGGGGCTGGTTCCGCAACAAGAGTTGCGGCATTTCCGAGACCCCGAGAGCATACGCCTCTCCGGTACGTTGCATCAAGGATATTAAAGACGAATAAATAACCATATATATTATGAAAACAAACCGAATCATTTCCCTGGCGCTTGCTGCCCTCTGTATGGCGGCTTGTGCCAAAGAAGTTGCTCCCCAGCAGGAAGAGCAATCAGTGGTAAAGGGAGGCAAGACCTTCGTCACAGTAGGCGGGTCCTCCATGGCAAAGACCGTCCTCGGCCCCTCTGAAGACGGTACACGCAAAGTCTATTGGCAGAACGGCGACTGTCTTAACATCAACGGCACGGCTTCGGAGCCACTGGCCGGTATCAGTGAAGGCACTGCATCTGTCGTATTCGAGTTCAATGCGCTTCTCGATTATCCCTACAATGTGCTGTATCCCTCATCGGCATTCGCTGACGAGAATACAGTCACTCTTCCTTCCGTCCAGACCTACACCCCGGACTCCTTCGACCCCGCAGCCGCAATCACCATTACCAAAGCGGCTTCCGTGGGTGACCCTATCCTTCTGAAGAGCCCCTGCGCGGTGATAAAGCTCAATATCACCAAGGGTGAAGACGAGTGCGCTCTCAAGAGTCTCACTTTCTCCGGCAATGCCCTCGAGCAGGTCTGCGGTCCTTTCACCGCTGACTATGCAGCCGCCACTCTCACCCCGGAGAGCACCGACGACTCCTACAAGAAAGTGACTATGGATATCTCAGCCATCACTCTCACCGAGGATGGCACCGATATCTTCATCGTTGTTCCCGCAGGCACCTATGCTTCAGGATTCAATATCAGAGTCTCCGACGTCAAGGGCCATTATATGGACCAGACCAAGGCTTCATCCATTACTCTCGCTCCCGGCAAGGTCTACTCTGCCGCCAGCTTCGCATTCGTTCCTACCGGCACCCTCGTGGAAATCGGAACCGCTCAGGAATATCTGGCGTTTGCCACGGACTTCAAGGCCGGAGTTTATGGAAATGCCGATACAAAAGTGGTTGTCGAAGTTACCGACGATCTCGACTTCGAAGGTCTGACTTTCGCTACTGTGGATAACGGCGGTACATACAATTTCGCCGGTACCTGGAACGGTAACGGATATGCGATGAAGAATATCAAGTCCACCAACACTCCCATGTTCGTTCTTCCCAAGGGTGCGACTCTCAAGGGAATAGTATTTGATTCAAGCTGTGTCATCACCAAGACCTCCGCTCTTGGCGGACATTGGGGAGCAATCGCAAGGGCCCTTGATGCCGGTTCGATTACCGACTGTCACCTCTACTGCGATACCTATATCGACTACGGTGCAGGCGGAGCCCTCGGCTACGGTGGTATGGTAGGCCGTCTCGGCGGCACCATGAAGAATTGCACCATGGCAGGAAGTTTCATACATAAGAGGGAAGCCAAGACTCAGATGTCCGCAGGCTTGTATGTGGGCGGTATGGTCGGCTTCGTCAATACCGGCGCTGTCATGGAAGATTGCATGATGGCAGGTGATTTCATCTATGAGGACTGTGATCTCAAGCCTGTGGATTCTGCCGCGGATCTTTATTTCAACATTGGAGGAATGGTGGGACGACTGGCCGGTACGATGAAGAACTGCGTGATGAAGGGTAATGCCGAATTCATGGAGCACCTTAGAAACGTGTTCTTCGGCGGAGTTCTCGGAGATGCCGAGGGTACCGGCAGTGTCTTCGACAACAACCGTTTCGAAGGCAACATGATAATCGTGCAGAAAGAGGCCACAACTGATGTTTATAAGCGTTTCTTTGTCGGTGGCGTCATCGGCAGAGCGAACGGGGCGACAGTATCCAACTGCTCCAATGTCAAGGATAAGATTCTGACAGTCGAGACTGCTGTCGGCACCAGCGGGACACTTCAGTGCGGCGGTGTGATAGGCTGCGTGTTCGGAACCACGAAGATTGAGAACTGTATCAACAATATGACAGTGACGTTGCAGAACCAGGCCCCTTATTACTGCTATCTCGGCGGAGTCGCAGGTCACACCGAGGTCAATGCAAATGTAGTCAGCGCCGTGAACAACGGCCCTGTCAATGTCAACTGGGTCAATGGCAAGGTTTCAGGTGCCAGCACCCACGTGGGCGGCGTGGTCGGACACAGCGCCTCTTCTCTCAAAGGCGGCGCAATCAGCGGCAAGGTAGGCACCATCCATAACAATGCCCAGATCAAGCTTGACATTCCGGAAGATTGCGGAAAACTTTACAATGGAATCCATCTCGGCGGAGTTGTCGGAAGAATCGACAAGGATGCCTCCAACCTTACAAATGCCGGAAAGGTGTATGTCAATCTCGGCAACGACGGCCTCTGGCCCGGAAAACAGACGGGTGCTGCAGATACACAGCTTACCTATATCGGTGCCGGCGGAGTCATCGGAAGGCTTACCACAGCAAATACCATTGACGGTTGTATAAATAATGGAAATGTCCAGTTCCGCTACTATGGAACTGCCGGAAATCAAACCGAAAGAGTTGAATATGTCGGAGGCGTGGTCGGAGTCGTTTCCTCTGCCAAGGCCAATTCCTGGAACGCCACTTCTCTCACCAATTCCGGTGGTGTCGAGGCGACAGTGAAGAACTGTGTCAACTACGCGCTGGTTTCCGAATCAATAAACAACAACAGCTATTCCAATGCCAATCTCAGCGTTGGCAAATGCTGCGGCGGAGTAGTAGGCTGCATACTTGGAAAGAATGCAGGTGCAAAGGCTTATGTCCAGAACTGCTCAAACCTCTCCACTACTGCGATGTCAAGTTCAGTCGGCTATTTCGGCAATGTCATCGGACATGCTTCAATGGTTGACATCACAGGATGTGTGAATACTGCCGGTGCCGGTGCCGGAGGTACATTCGGCGGAATTGTCGCTTGTGCGCTCAATACCGTCACCATCAAGGATTGTGTTGTAAGAGACTGCAAAATCACCAAGGCGGGTGTCTGCGGCGGAATAGCGGGAGCCTGCAACAACCTCCTCAATGTCATTGAAGACAATCAGGTGAGGAATGTGACATTCGAACTTACAGCCAGTGCGGCATTCGGAGCAATCGCCCGCAACCCTGTTGATGGTACTGTGGTACAGAACAACGGCATCAGCGGTTCTCTCAAGAAAGGGAATAATGCGGCACAGGTATTTTCCGCTGATTTCGCCCCTTATTGCGGCACCACCACCTTCACTTGCGATCCTTCAAAGCCCAATTACATCATAACTGACTAATCTTCTTTTGGATATGAAACGTTCGACGACTATTCTCCTTGCTCTTCTCGCAATGCTCTCCTGTACCAGGGAGTCACTGCCTCTTACCACCAATTCGATAGAAGTGGGCCTCAGTCAGGCCGGGACAAAGACAAGTCTCGAAGGAAGCAAGATTTATTGGAGCAACGGCGACAGAATCAGCGCAAACGGAGTGGAGTCGGAAGCCCTTTCCGATGTTCCGGCCCAATGCGCATCTGCAAAATTCGCCCTAGGTCAGGACGTTTCATATCCCATATCGATTCTCTATCCGTCAGCTTTCTACAAGGACGCGCAGACAATCACTCTGCCGTCCTTGCAAAGCCGGGCGGAAAACAGCTTCGCCACAGGCACCTTCCCCTGTGCCGGAATTCTTTCTTCGGAAGGTGAAAACGTGACTTTGAAGAACCTTTGCGCCCTTGTCAAGGTGCAGGTGACTTCATCCCACAACCACCCCATCAAGGGCGTGATATTCAAGGGCGGAGCGGGCGAACAGGTATGCGGCGACTTCACTGTCGATTATTCCGCATGTACCCTCACCCCTGAGGGAGGCTCCTCCCAACTCAAACTTTCGACAGGGCTCCTCAGCCCCGGCGATACCCCTGCCGACCTCTACTTCGTGGTGCCGGCAGGCTCTTACTCCGGCCTGTCATTCAGAATAATCGACACCCAGAACCATTATATGGACGTGTCGAAAAAATCCGGCATCACACTCTCTGCCGGTACAATGTACTCCTTTTCATCCCCTGTCGATTTCGTGCCCACAAAAACACTTGTCGATATAGGACAGGGAGATTTCGGTTCCAACGGGGCGGTCGTACGCAAAATATCCTCCGCTGCCGAGTGGAACACCTTCGCCACATCATACAATGCCGGTGAATTTTCAAATATAGATCCTGCATTCTTCACTGTCCAGATTGCCGCCGACCTTGACTTCAAGGGGACTGAACTGGTGACAATAAATAATTTCAGCGGCGCCGTCGAAGGCCGCGGCCACTTGATAAAGAACCTTTCGGCTTATGGTCCGCTGTTCTCATCACTGACGAACGCCTGTGCCACTGACATCCATTTCGACAGCAGTTGCACCTTCGTCTCGGACAATTCGGACGAATCTTTCGGCCCCATTGCCGGAAGCATCAGCGGCAAGGACTGCATAATCGAGAATTGCGCGAGTGACGCCCATGTGACATCCAACGCCATTTTCACCGGCGGCCTTGTCGGAACTCTCGAGAGCGGCACGCTGATGCGCTACTGCACCAATAACGGCATAATAAGCGCCGACGGCACCGTGGGCGGCATAGTTGGCCGGCTGCTTGACTGCGACATGGACGACTGTAGCAACTACGGCTCGGTCACCTGTACCTCCGGCGAAGGCACTCTCGGAGGCATGATAGGACTTGCCGCCAGTGACAAATGCATCATAACCGGAGGCGGCAACTACGGTAAACTGACCGGGAACTGCACCAGACGCGGCCTTCTGGTGGGCGAGTTCAAGAATATCTCGTCCATGAGCGGCTGTTTTGTCGGCGGCTCAATAGAGGGGGCTGTCATTACCGCAGACAACTGGAAAACCGATTTCGTGGGCTACGGCTACAGCGGCGTGGCTTCCAGAATCACCGGCCTGACCTCCTTGTATTCATCATCGTCACCGCTTTCCCTCAAGGATGCGCCCCTGCGCATACTCTTCATAGGCAACAGTTTCACCGACGATGCGGTGAAGCACCTTCCCGGACTTATCTGCGCCGCCGGCCTGAGCGATAAGATTACCATGGCCCACATGTACTACGGCGGCCGCATCATGGAAGAATACAACGACTGGTCCAAGGCTGACTACACCCTCAACAAGTTCGAGGCCGGAGATACCGGATGGACCGCCCACAGCTCCACGGTATCCATCTCCGATGTTGCCATGTGTGGCAGATGGGACATCATAACGATGCAGGAACATACGGGCAACTGGCACGGATGGGTTTGGAATGCAGACGAGAAGGCCTGCTTCGACGGTATGTTTGACAAACTTGGCAAGACCCAGTTGACAAAGCCGAAGTACTGGTACATATTCTCGCAGGCGTACTATATGATGAACAAGATAGGCGCCGGATCGAGAAGTTATATGACCTGGCCTCTCGAGAATACCAAGCCGGCCCAGCTCACGATGTACGGGGTGATTGCCCAGTTTGCAAGGACCGTGATGGAAAAATGCCCCTTCGACGGCATCCTTGCCACCGGTACCATGCTTCAGAACCTCCGCACGAGCGAGGTCTCCAATGTCATGGACCTCACCCGCGACGGCTATCACATGGACTACGGTATCACCCGTTACGGTGCCGCCTGCCTCCTGTTCGAAAGTCTGATTACCCCGAAGTTCGGAGTCAAACTCGACGACAACACCTACCGTTACTCGTCTTCTTCCACCGAGGATGGAAAATATTCGACCCCGGTCACAAATGAAAATGCTCCCATAGCCCTTGCCGCTGCGCGCTACGCGATTGCAAAGCCTTACGAGATTACCGATATGGCTCCCCAGACGGAGCCTGCCAATCTCAAGGGCGAGGGCACTTCCGCCAGCCCTTATCTTATCGGTACGGCTGATGACATGAAAGAGATAAGCAAGGCCCTGAAGAAGAACACAACCGTGTATTTCAAGATGGCGGCGGATATCAACATGTCCTCTGTCACCGACTGGACTCCATGCAGCACTTCCGATGCCGGATACATAATCGATTACGATGGTGACGGATATACGGTCAGCAACTTCAAGTGCACCGGCAAGGCCTCCTGCAGCCTCTTCGGAGTGCTTTGCGGCAGCGTGCGCAACCTCAACTTCTCATCCTGCAATGTCTCGGCAGAAGGGGAGTGCGGTATTCTCGCAGCCAAGGCCGGCACTTCATCTCCGGTAGCCCTGCACAATGTGCACGCATCCGGTTGTACCGTGGCCTCCACGCTTGTCGGAACAGTCAACACCGGCGGCCTTGTCGCCACAATAGGCAATGCTACAGTGACCAACTGCTCGTTCGGGGGCACCGTGTCCACAAAGAGCAAATCCGGTTACAGCGGCTTCATCGGAGGTCTGGTTGGCCAGGTTACTTCAGAGAGTACCTTCAAGCGCTGCTGCGCCGATGTGGAGGTCAAGGGAACTTCCAACAATTACTGCGGCGGCGGTCTTGTCGGCGGCAGCACCCAGAATGTTGCGGTGACTGTGCGTGACTGCTATACGACTGGTTCCATGACGGCAGTCAGCTATTTCGGAGGAGTTATCGGCGAACTTTCCACAGGAGCCACCGTGACCAACTGCTACAGCACCATGACTCTCTTCGGCACATACGCCCTCGGCGGAGTAGTCGGGAGAGCCTGCAACTACTGCAACCCGAATTCATCGAAGACCTTCGATACAGATGTAAACATAACCGTGAGAGGATGTATTGCATGGAACCCTTCCATCACCTCCGGCAACAAGACGACTCCCGCCAACGGCTACAGTTCCGGTGCGGTGGTGGCCTTCAATGTGAATAAAAATGTTCTCGCTTCCTGCGTACGCAGGCCGGATATGGTATTCGACATGTTCCCGCAGGCGGACTATAATATCCTTGTGGACCAGCCCGACTTCGGCCCGTCGTATCCCTATTCCAAACTCGGCTCCGAAACTTATTATATGCCTTACCACGGCCGTGCGGCCGCTTCCGGTGCCACAGTGTCTTCGGTTGCCCGGAGTCTCGGCTGGAATGCCGATGTCTGGGATTTCTCCGGGGACTGCCCGGTGCTGAAACTTCTCCCCGCCGACTTCAATGACCGGGTGGTTTCTTCCACGAAGAAGAAAGTCAGCATAATAGGCGACTCCATCTCTACATTCAAGGGATGGATATCTTCTGAAAATGTGGGCGGCAAGGTGTGCACCACCCACTATCCCAATACTTCCAACACCAACTGCGATGTACTCAAGGTTGAGGATACATGGTGGTACAAACTTATCTACAACAAGATGGGCAACGCCCAGTTCGAGGCCAATATCTCATCCGGCAACACTACCGTAGTTGCCAACACTACCGCGACCTCCTATTCCTCCCAATACTGGTACAACTGGGATTTCTGCACCCGACTCACAGGCCTGGGCGTCGGTAGCCCTGACGTGGTGTTCATCCACGGCGGCACCAATGACCTCGGGCATATCAACAGTTACGGCGCCTCCGAGTGCCTTATCGGCACACAGACCATGAACTCCACAGCCGCCCCTGACCCTGGACTTCTGGCCGGGCTGTTCGCTACCGCTGACGCCGCGACCACAAGGGCCGCTGCCGAGGGCCTCGATGCCACCACATTCTGCTCCGCTTACATCAAACTCATGCAGATGCTCAAGGTCCGCTATCCTTCAGCCAAAGTAGTCTGCCTGGTCGGTGACTGCCTCTCCGCAGGAATGCAGTCAGCCGTCAAGTCCATTTCCGCCCACTACGGAGCGAAATATGTCGATTTCCTTGCCATCAACGGTTTCAAGGGCAACACCATCATCGGAAAATACGATGGCGGCACCCATCCCAACGCCGCCGGAATGGAATACATGGCCTCCGAAATCTATCGCGAACTCGGCCCCTGGCTGGAGGAATAACACATTACCATAATAACACATTATTTGCCAATAATTGACATCCGACAATTGAGTAAATCAA
>JAKSKQ010000019.1 GCA_024401675.1 Bacteroidales bacterium
TCCGGCCCGTCAGCCCTGAAGTTGCCCCCTGTAGAGGGGAACGCCTCCAGCAAAATATCCCGCACTGCCAGAAAATCGGTATTGAAGGCCTCGATCAGACCGCCGCTTCTCTCCGCACCGCCGTCCCTCTTCAGAAGCAGATTCGCGGCTCCGCAGAGGGAAACCTCCCTGCTGGTAAGGTCTGCTCTGACGGCAGCCTCCATCTTGAAGGGAGATGTCACATTGACCCCGTCATATTCCCTGATAAAAATATCGTATGCGGTCTCGAATGACTTTTCCTCTACAAGTGAATACGTCCCTTCGGTGCCTGAGGGATAGGCGGCGCCGAACAGAACCGGACTCAGAGACTGAGAAATCGGGAAACCCAGAAGAGCGAACTTTTTCATCGGTTCTTTCTGAAAACTTCTGTCACATAGGCGGCTATGCCGCACAAAATCATAGTGACCGCCTGACTTTCATGGGAAAGGACCGCATAGGCCATGCCGCTTTCCTGCGTGAACGAATACACACTCATAAGGGCGAGCGACACCAGAAAATGGAAGGAACCGATTCCGCCCGGCGCCGGGACGGCCCAGCCGAGACTTCCCACAAGCATCAGAAACAGAGCGTCCTCCAGACCGAAACGGGCGGTGCCGCCGGGGAGGGCGAGCGCTATGAAATATGCCATAAGGACATACATGGTCCAGATAAGCAGAGTCGAGACAAAGAATTTCCATTTCCCGTCCATACGGAAACAACTGGAAACTCCTTGCGAGAGTCCTTTGATCAGGCCGGCGATTTTTCCGCAGATTGCACTCCGATGACGGAATTTCCACACGCACCAGAGCGCGGCCACAAGCAGCACTGCGGCGCATAAAGCAACAATCCATATTTTCCCGTGGAATTTCTCCCCAAGGGAAGACATGATTTTCTCATTGAAAAATCCGACAAACCTCTCCGATGCCATGGACAGGAACAGCAGTATGCCGGCAAACATCACCAGCACATCCCAGGAGCGTTCCAGCACCACGGTTCCGAGCACCTTGTCATAAGTGGCTTTGCCGTGGCGTCTGGTGATATATCCGCAGCGGACAAATTCCCCGATGCGCGGAAACACGAAGTTGGCGAAATTCCCGATGCAGATGGCGTCATAAGTCGATAGAAAAGATGTCCCGCCATCAATGGGACGAAGCAGCATCTTCCAGCGGAAGGCCCTTAGTGCAAAGGCGATGATGCCAGTTCCCATAGCTGCAATAACCATGGGCCACCGGCACTCGAGCAGCACCTCGCGGAATCCTGTCCAGTCCACGCCTCTCAGGGAAAACCACAGAAGCAGAGCCGCTACAGCGAGCGACAGCAAATATTTGATTGTTTTCCCGGAATTCATCTGAATGGTACAAGTGGTATTTACAGACCACAAGTGGCAAATTTAAGAATATTTTCACTAAATTTGCTTGTTAAACCCTTTAAATCGAATCAGGCAGTATGAAGTCCATTTTAGGTATTGGAAACGCACTTACAGATATTCTCGCCGTCCTCCCCGATGACAGCCTTCTGAAGGAATATCACCTCCCGAAAGGCAGCATGCAGCATGTTGACATGGAGACGGGCGACAAGATATGGATGCGCCTCAAACCGTTGGGAGTCAAATATGTGGCTGGTGGATCGGCTGCGAACACCATCACCTGCACTTCGATTTTCGGGATGCCGAGCAGTTTTATAGGCAAGATCGGAGACGATGAGCTCGGCCTTCTGTTCAAGAGCGATCAGGAGCAGTACGGGGTCAAGACCATGCTCCTGAAAAGCGAACATTCCAGCGGCCGTTCGATGGTATTTGTCAGCGGCGGCAATGCGGAGAGGACTTTCGCGGTCTATCTCGGTGCGGCTCTGGACCTCGTTCCGGAGGATTTGAAGCCGGAATATTTTGAAGGCTATGATTATTTTCACATTGAAGGCTATCTTGTCCAGAACCAGGCTCTTATCCGCAGGGCGGTGGAACTTGCAAGCGCGGCCGGCTGTATCATTTCCATTGATATGGCGTCCTACAATGTAGTGGAGTCCAACAACGCTTTCCTTCACGACATAGTGGATAAATATGTGGACATAGTCTTCGCCAACGAGACCGAGTCGCGGGCTTTCACCAAAATCGACGAACCGCGCGAGGCCTTGAGGGAAATATCCAAGCACTGCAAGATTGCGGTTGTAAAGGTGGGAAAGGACGGATCATGGGTCAAGAGCGGAAATGACGAATTTTATATCCCGGTATGGCCCGCTGACACAATCGACGCTACCGGAGCCGGGGATACCTACGCTGCCGGTTTCCTTTATGCCCACAGCCTCGGTATGCCGCTGAATGTATGCGGTGAGGTCGGCTCCATCATCGCCGCCAAGGTCGTCGAAGTCATCGGCACCAAAATCGACATTCCACGCTGGAAGGACGCCAAACGTGAAATCAGGGCCCTTCTTGCAAAGAACTCAGCTTCAGAGGATACACCCAGGGAATAATGACACCTTTATTTATAAGAATCATCAGGGAAAAGATCCGGGAGAAATGGGCATGGAAGTGGACTTCCGCGCTCACTCCTCTTTCTTCCGTTCGGCAGGCTGTAGTTGTTCTTGATGTGGACAGCCCTTCATACGGCCATTGCCTCAAGGCCGCCGGAGACTATTTTGCATCGAAACATATCCCGCTCACTGTAAGAAATGTCGATTTCCACAAGTACCAGAGCGGTGAGACGCCCCTATGCCCGGAGGAAGGCACATTGTACAGGCGTTCAATCAACATTTTCGGACTTCCGTGCAAGAAATACTACCGCCCTCTTCTGTCAGGGGAGCCGAAGACCGTCTATATCAACTTGTGCCGCCGTACTGATTTCGCCTTCCGCTTCCTCAACAGCATCACCCCGGCCGTCCTCAAGGCCGGTATATATCCGGACGACAATTACACAATAAACATCAGCGGAGAGGACGCCCTTTCCTGTCTGACAATGATATTCCATATCCTTGATTCGATAAGATAGATGAACCTGCGAGAAGATATCAAAAATGCCCTGAAGGGCTTCGGAATGGGCGCCGCCAATGTCATTCCCGGTGTGTCCGGCGGAACAATAGCCCTCCTTACCGGAATATACTCCAGAATAATCAACTCTCTCGATGCCATAATGAGTGTCGGGACCTGGAAAATGCTGCTCCGCAAAGATGTCAAAGGCTTCTGGAAGACTATCGACGGCCGCTTCCTGCTTGCCCTCGGTGCAGGCATTCTCGCCAGTGTCTGGCTTCTGGCATCCCTGATGACATACGTGCTGGAAAATTATCACATCCAGACACTTGCCTTCTTTTTCGGACTGATTCTCGCTTCTGCTGCCGTGCTTCTTGCCGGTATCGACAAATGGAGATGGAGCGACGCCGCAATGGTGGCGGCCGGACTTGCTGTCGGACTTCTGGTCTGCGGACGTGAGAGCGGCGGCAGCACCCCGGACGGACTATGGTTCATCTTCATCAGCGGGGCAATCGCCATCACTACTATGATACTTCCCGGCATTTCAGGCAGTTATGTGCTGATGCTGATGGGTAAATATGAATTCATAATGAACGCGGTCACCGAACTTGACCTTGTCGTCCTCGGTGTCTTCGCGGCCGGATGCCTTGTGGGCATCCTTGCCTTTGCGAAATTCCTCCACTGGCTCCTCGCAAAGGCCGAACGCCAGACTATTCTGGTACTGATCGGCTTTGTGCTCGGCTCCCTTGTGGGTGTTTGGCCGCTGAGGGGAGTGCCCGAAGGAGCCCCGCTCCACATCCCCGGCGCGGTATTATGGGCGGTCATCGGCATCGCAATCGTCGCGGCTCTTGAACTCGGAAGCAGAAAACTTTCTAAAAACAAATGAATATGAAACTTGGAATTTGCAATGATCACGCTGGCGTGGAATATAAATTCGCCATTATCAAACATCTTCAGGAGCGGGGAATCGAAGTGAAGAACTTCGGTACCGACACTACTGACAGCATGGATTATACAGATGTGGCTCATCCTCTTGCCTCTGCCGTCGAGAGCGGTGAACTCGAGAAGGGAATAGCCCTTTGCGGCACCGGCAACGGAATGGCAATGTCACTGAACCACCACAAGGGCATCCGCGCAGGCCTCGCCTGGTCAAAGGAGATAGGCGCTCTCGTGAAGCAGCATAACAATGCCAATGTACTTGTGATGCCGGCTCGTTTCATCTCCCTCGAGACAGCTCTTGAAATAGTCGATACCTGGCTGGACGAGGAATTCGCCGGCGGACGTCACGAAAGAAGAATAGCGAAAATTCCTTTTGAAGGATAAATTTCTCATACTTGAAAGAGGCATGCCCCTCGTCAGAAGCATTGATGCTTATCCGGGGGGCATTGTTCTTTGTGTGGACAAGCCGCTGAGGTGGACTTCGGCGGATGTTGTGCGGAAGATCAAATTCTCGGCAATCCGTTTCTTCGGGAAGCGCAATCTCAAAGTCGGTCACGCGGGCACCCTCGACCCCCTTGCTACAGGAGTCCTTCTGGTCTGCATAGGTCCGGCTACCAAAGATGCCGAGGCACTTCAGGCGCACGACAAGGAATATGTCGCTGATGTCGTCTTCGGCGCCACGACTCCTTCCTATGACAGGGAACAGGAAATCGACAGATTCTTCCCTTATGAGCATATTGATGAGGCGACCCTTACCGATTCTCTGGGAAAATTTCTCGGCGAGCAGGACCAGATAGCCCCGCTTTTCAGCGCGAAGAGTGTCGATGGAAAAAGGGCTTACGAACTCGCCCGCAAGTTGTACAAGGCCGGCAAGCCTCTCGACGAGGCGGCCTCGGAACTGATCCGCAGTGCCCGTATCCGCATCGATGAGGCAGAATTGATGGAATTCTCCCGCGACGGTCATTTCCGGGATTGCGACGACCTTTCGACTTTCCGCAGCCCTGCCGACCAGTCCGCGCTCATTGCCTCGTCCACCCGCATCCGCCAGATAGACCATTCCGAAGCCGGACTCCCGGCGGCAAGAATCAGACTTGTCTGCACCAAGGGAACATACATACGCGCCTTCGCCCGCGATCTTGGCGAAGAACTTTCAAGCGGAGCCTTTCTGGGCGCGCTTCGCCGCACTCGCAGCGGCATTTTCAAGGTTGAGGACAGTTTCTCCGTGGATGAAGCCACGGCTGTTTTCGGCCCGGAGCCTATTCTTTGACCTCCGGTTCCTCCTTCCTGATATTCGGAAGTTCAAGCCCGTATCCTTTCCTCGTATCCTCTTTCTTCAGAAGGATGGCGAGCAGGAATGCCAGCACTCCGAAACTTGAGAATACAATCATGGGCAAGAGATAGCTGAAGGTTCACTGACGGAGCGAACCGATGAGCATGGGCACGAAGCAAAGTCCCACATTCTGTACCCAGAAAATGAGGCAGTATGCGCTCCCGAGTATCTTTTCATCGATAATCTTGGGAACGGAGGGCCAGAGAGCCGCGGGAACAAGTGAGAAACTTACACCGAGCACCACAATCAGAAGCACAGCGAACCATTTGTAGGGAAACAGGGGAAGCAGGAATGCGAAACTCAGGTGGCAGACAATCATTATGAGGGCACCGGCCATGAGCATTGTCGCTCCTTTGCCTTTCCTGTCGAGGAAAATACCGAGCAGGGGTGTGAGGACGATGGCCAGCAGCGGGAAACAACTGAAGCAGCGTGCGGCTGAAGTCGCATCGATATTCAGGGTCTCCTCAAGGAAATTGGGGGCGTAGCGCTGGAACGGGAAGATGGCGCTGTAATAAAGCACGCACAGAAGTGCCACAATCCAGAACATCTTGCTCTTGAAAATGGCACCGAGGTCGGAGATGTGGAACTCGTCTTCCGGAGATTTCTCTTCAGTGGCGAGGCCGGCTTCGATGAGTTGGGCGTCGAATTTCCTGTCAAGGATTCCGAAGATTATGAAGTTGACAAGACCTATGCAGAGCAGAGAACCGCAAAATCCGAGAGGGGCGAGGATGGAGCCTCCGAATGCGGTGGATATGATGGGAGCAATCCACATCACCGCGAACACGCCCACTCGCGCGACTGCCATCTCAAGTCCCATTGCGAGGGCCATTTCCTTGCCCTTGAACCATTTGGCGAGAATCTTCGACACATTTGTTCCTTCCATTTCGCAGCCGCAGCCGAAAATCATGAAGCCCAGGGATGCCATTTTCGCATTGGCGGGCATCTCGACCCACCATGAGCCGAGCCACTGATAGAGTGCGGTGGTGGCGAACCAGTCGCTGATTCCTATGAACTTGATTCCTGCACCGACAACCATCAGGGCGGCTGAGAGCACTCCGGAGAAGCGCACTCCGAGTTTGTCGAGGATGACTCCCGCGATAATCAGGAAACCGCATACATTGACTATATATTCCGATGCCGCATATTTGCCGAACACACTGCTGTTCCATCCCAAATTGTTTTCCACCAGGGACTTGAGCGGTGACATCACATCCACGAACATGTATGCGAAGAACATCATCAGGGCGACCAGCGCCAGCACGCTCCAGCGGGCCAGCGGCGAATCATTCATCATTTTCCGGATTTTTTCAGACATATTATCAATATTTTCTTGTTTTCAACGAAGCCGCGAAGTTAGGATATTTTGCCGAACAAGTCAAAAAAATCAGTAACTTCGCGCTTTGTATGTTTTTGGAGAAGGTAAACAGCCCGGAGGATATACGCGGACTATCAGTGAAGGAACTCGCAGCTCTCTGCAAGGAGGTGCGGGATTATATGATAGAGTGCTGCTCGTCAAATCCCGGGCACATCGGGTCCAGCCTCGGAGCAGTGGAAATAATCACTGCGGTGCATTATGTGTTCAACACTCCTTCCGACAAACTCATTTTCGATGTGAGTCATCAGAGTTATGCTCACAAGATTCTCACCGGGCGTCGCGAACAGTTCCGTACTCTTCGGAGCAGTGGCGGTCTGGCCGGTTTTGCATGCAGGGATGAAAGCCCGTATGACTGCTTCGGCGGAGGACACTCGTCCAATTCCATTTCGGCTGCGGCGGGATTCGCGGAAGCCGCGCTTCTCAAGGGCACCGGCGATAAAACCGTCTGCATCATCGGGGACGGGGCCCTGACCGGCGGCGAGGCATACGAGGGCCTGAACAATCTGGGCGGCTCTGACAAGGATGTCCTGATTATCATAAACGACAATAATTTCTCCATTTCCCGAAATATCGGAGGAATGCACGAATACCTGCTGCACATCACAACCGGCAGGATGTATAATACTATCAAGGAACACGTGTGGAACCGTGTGGGCGACAGCCCCGTCAGGAGGCTGCTGTCCCGCGTGGCGCGGACCACAAAGTCATTTTTCGTGAAAAAGACCGGAGGTGACGCGTTCGAGGCCCTGGGTTTCAGATATTTCGGTCCCGTGGACGGAAATGACATAGGCCAGATGGTCAAGGTCCTCAGGCGTCTGAAGAATCTCCACGGTCCGCTGATTCTCCATGCGGTGACGACAAAGGGCAAGGGATTCGCCCCGGCGGAGGAGGACCAGGCCACCTGGCATGCCCCCGGAGCCTTCGATCCCGAAACAGGCAAGAGAAAGACGGCACCGTCAGCCTCGGCAAGCCGCTATCAGGATGTCTTCGGAGAGACACTTCTGGAACTTGCACGCGCCGATTCCTCGGTTGTGGGGGTCACTCCGGCCATGTCGCTCGGATGCGGGATGAACCTTCTGGCCACCGAGATGCCGGAACGCTTCTTTGATGTCGGAATCGCCGAACAGCATGCGGTGACATTCAGCGCTGCGCTTGCCGCTGCCGGCATGCGTCCTTTCTGCAACATTTACAGTGCCTTCTCCCAGAGGGCATACGACCAGATAATCCACGATATCGCCCTCCAGAGGCTTCCGGTCGTACTGTGTTTCGACCGCGCCGGTCTGGTGGGGGAGGACGGCGCCACCCACAACGGGGTTTTTGATATCACCGCATACCGGAGCATTCCGGGAGCCGTGATAGCCGCTCCGTCGGACGAGATGGAACTTCGGAACATGATGTTCACCGCCCTCGCTTCGGACACCGGCCCGTTCATTATCCGATATCCGAGAGGCTATGGCGAAGGAGTGCCATGGCGCGGCCTCACTCCGGAAATTCTCCCGGTCGGGAGGGGAGTGCGTCTCAGCGGCGGGGACACGGTGGCTGTTTTCGCCTGCGGTCCCCTCGTGGGAGATGCGCTCCGGGCGCTGGAAGCCCTTGACGAGGAGACGGCATCCC
The DNA here is from genome assembly GCA_024401675.1 of Bacteroidales bacterium. Classification (GTDB taxonomy): domain Bacteria; phylum Bacteroidota; class Bacteroidia; order Bacteroidales; family UBA932; genus Cryptobacteroides. The sequence goes on from JAKSKQ010000019.1 coordinate 8,236, forward strand.
GCGTGCGCGTATATAATATGAGGTATGTCAAGCCGCTCGACGAGTCTCTTCTGGAAGATGCCGCCGGGGCGGGGTGCCGGACTTTTATCACTCTTGAGGACGCCGCAGTCAAGGGTGGCCTTTTCAGTGCAGTAGCCGAGTGGACGGCTATGCGCGGGAAGGGAATACGGGTGGTTCCTCTAGGCGTCGGTGACGAGTTCATCCCTCACGCTTCCCAGAGGCAGCAGCACTCGCAGTGCGGCATAGATGTTCCCGGAATTGCGGCGGCGATAAAGGCGGCTATGGAAAATAGCGAAGAAAAATAGTTGAAAAGTTTTGCAGTTTTACAAAATATCTATATCTTTGCAATCCCTTTAAGGAGCACGCCGATGTAGCTCAGTTGGCTAGAGCACGTGATTTGTAATCTCGGGGTCGTGGGTTCGACTCCCTCCATCGGCTCTTGAAAGTCTGATTTTTTGATTTTGGGCAGATACCAGAGTGGCCAAATGGGGCAGACTGTAAATCTGCTGGCTTACGCCTACGGTGGTTCGAATCCATCTCTGCCCACAAAACCAATCCTCTTTGAGGAGAACATGCGGAAGTAGCTCAGTTGGTAGAGCATCAGCCTTCCAAGCTGAGGGTCGCGGGTTCGAACCTCGTCTTCCGCTCCAATTGCAAGCCAGTGTAGCTCAGGGGTAGAGCGCATCCTTGGTAAGGATGAGGTCGTGAGTTCAAATCCCACCACCGGCTCGATTTTATGTGTAAAACAAGCTTAAAACTATAATATTATGGCTAAAGAAACCTTTAAAAGAGACAAGCCGCATGTTAACATCGGTACAATCGGCCATGTTGACCACGGTAAAACAACCTTGACAGCAGCTATCACAACTGTACTTGCCAAGAAAGGTCTTTCTGAATTGAAATCATTCGATCAGATCGACAACGCCCCCGAAGAGAAGGAGCGTGGTATCACAATCAACACCGCACACGTTGAGTATCAGACTGAGACTCGTCACTATGCGCATGTTGACTGCCCGGGCCATGCCGATTACGTTAAGAACATGGTTACCGGTGCGGCCCAGATGGATGGCGCCATCCTCGTAGTTGCCGCTACCGACGGTCCTATGCCTCAGACTCGCGAGCACATCCTTCTCGCCCGTCAGGTGAACGTCCCCAGAATCGTTGTATTCCTTAACAAGGTTGACCTTGTTGACGATCCTGAAATGCTCGAGCTCGTTGAGATGGAGGTTCGCGACCTTCTTTCATTCTACGGCTTCGACGGCGACAACACTCCTGTTATCCAGGGCTCAGCCCTTGGTGCACTCAACGGAGATCCCAAGTTTGAAGAGAAAGTTATGGAACTCATGGCAGCTGTCGATGAGTACATTCCTATCCCTCCTCGTGACAACGAGAAACCTTTCCTTATGCCTGTCGAGGACATCTTCTCAATCACAGGTCGTGGTACAGTTGCCACTGGCCGTATCGAGACCGGTGTCATCCATGTAGGTGACGAAGTTGAAATCGTCGGCCTTGGCGAAGAGCCCAGGAAGACTACCGTTACAGGTGTCGAGATGTTCCGCAAGCTCCTCGATCAGGGTGAAGCCGGTGATAACGTCGGCCTCCTCCTCCGTGGTATCGACAAGAAGGAAATCAAGCGTGGTCAGGTTCTCGCCAAGCCCGGTGTGATCAAGCCTCACGAGAAATTCCAGGCTGAGATCTACGTCCTCAAGAAAGATGAGGGTGGCCGTCACACTCCTTTCCACAACCACTATCGTCCTCAGTTCTTCCTCCGTACTCTCGACATTACCGGTGAGATTGCTCTTCCCGAGGGTATCGAGATGGTTATGCCTGGTGATAACGTCACTATCACAGTTGAACTTATCTACCCTGTTGCCATCAACGAAGGACTTCGCTTCGCAATCCGCGAGGGTGGCCGTACAGTTGGTGCAGGTCAGGTAACCAAGATTCTTGACTAATTCTTCAAGATAACAAAGGTGGATGTCCCCTCAGGGAGCATCCACTTTTTTAGGGGAATAGAACAAGGGTAGTTCAGCGGTCTCCAAAACCGTCGATGTGGGTTCGAATCCTGCTTCCCCTGCAAAAAATATCAAAGGTTACGATTTGGTAATGTTTAACAGACGCCTCCACCCGCTTCCAATCGGAGTCGTCCATTAACAGTAAAGATGGGAAAGTTAGTAAACTATCTAAAAGAGTCTTATGTAGAGTTGACCAAGAAGGTCACCTGGCCTACATGGAGCAAGCTTACGAGTTCAGCCGTCGTGGTGATGGTTGCATCCGTAATCATTGCCGTAGTGGTCTTTCTGATGGACTTTGTCTTTCAGCATCTCATGACTGCCATCTACTAAACCTTAATATTTACCTGCATTATGAGCGAAAGCAATAGAAAGTGGTACGTATTAAGGACTGCTGGCGGTAAGGAGAAAAAGGCTAAGGAGTATCTTGAAAAGGAAATTGTCCGGTGCGGTCTTTCAGACCTCGTCGACAATATTCTCGTTCCTACTGAGAAAGTTTTCAAAGTTGTCGGAGGAAAAAGAGTCGCTGGTGAGCGTCTCCTTTTCCCCGGTTATGTGCTTATTCAGGCGGAACTCACCGGAGAACTCCAGTACATTATCCGCAACGAGGTTCCCAACATGTCCGGTTTCCTCACAGAGGGAAAAGGCGGTCGCGAACCCCTTCCTATGCGTGACAATGAAGTGAAGCGTATTCTCGGTGAACAGGATGCCCTGGCAGAGAAAGACGCCCAGACCATTGTCGATTACATAGTCGGCGAGGCTGTCAAGATCACAGACGGTCCTTTCACCGGTTTTGACGGTACTATCGAAGAAATCGTGGAAGACAGGAGCAAGCTCAAGGTCACAGTGATGATTTTTGGCCGCAAGACCCTCTTGGAACTCAACTTTACACAAGTAACAAAAGAATAACAATTAAATCATGGCACAAGAAATTATCGGGTTAATTAAACTCCAGATTAAAGCCGGCGCCGCAAATCCTTCACCCCCGGTTGGACCTGCACTTGGTTCAAAAGGTTTGAACATCATGGACTTCTGCAAGAAGTTCAATGCTGCCACACAGCAGGATGCCGGAAAGATTCTGCCCGTTGTAATTACTGTTTATGCAGACAAGTCATTCTCTTTCGAGGTAAAGCAACCTCCTGTTGCCATCCAGCTCAAGGAAGCTGCAAAGATTTCTGCCGGTTCCGCGGAGCCTAACAGAAAGAAGGTGGCTACCGTGACTTGGGACCAGGTCAAGACTATTGCCGAGATCAAGATGCCTGACTTGAACTGCTTCACTTTAAAATCAGCTATGAAGATGGTTGCCGGTACCGCAAGAAGCCTTGGTATCAAGGTTGACGGCGAGTTCCCCGCTGACATCAAATAATTTGCAAGCATTATGAGTAAACTGACAAAAAACCAAAAAATTGCCGAGGCCAAAGTTGACCATGCAAAGCAATACAGGCTTTCAGAGGCTTGCGAACTCGTGAAGGAAGTCACCTTCACAAAATTCGATGCTTCAGTAGAGCTTCACATCAACCTTGGTGTTGATCCCCGTAAGGCAAACCAGATGATTCGTGGCGTCGTCACCCTTCCCAACGGAACCGGTAAGACTGTCCGCGTCCTTGTCCTCTGTACTCCCGACAAGGAGACTGAGGCGAAAGAGGCCGGAGCTGATTATGTAGGACTTGACGAATATATCGAGAAGATCAAAGGCGGCTGGACTGACATAGATGTCATCATCTGTACTCCTTCAGTCATGGCCAAGATTGGTCCTATCGGACGTATCCTCGGTCCCCGTGGACTCATGCCTAACCCCAAGACCGGTACAGTGACTATGGATATAGCCGCTGCTGTAAAGGCCGTCAAAGGTGGTAAGATCGACTTCAAGGTCGATAAGACAGGTATTGTACACACTGCAATAGGAAAGGTCTCATTCACACCCAAGCAGATCAGCGAGAATGCTGCTGCTGTACTCAATGAGGTTATCAAGCTCAAACCCAGCACACTCAAGGGAACATACCTTATCGGTGCTTCCATCTGCTCAACCATGAGTCCCGGCATCGCCATCGATGTCAAGAATTTCGGAGTTGCTGAATAAAACCGGATGACGCTATGACAAAAGAACTTAAAGCTCAAGTAATAGAGGAGATCGCTGCTCAGATTGCTGCGAATCCTGATTTCTACATTGCGGACATCGAAGGTCTCAACGCCGAGAAGACAAGCAAGCTTCGTCGCGCCTGCTTCGAGGCTGGAGTTACTCTTTCAGTAGTAAAGAACACTCTGCTCGCTCATGTACTCAAGGGATCCGACAACGACGATCTCAAGAGTCTCATTGATACTCTCCATGGCAATACCGCCATCATGTACACTACAGTTCCTGCAGCTCCCGGCAAGGTTATCAAGAAACTTCAGAAAGATGGTTTCGAGAAGCCTGTAGTTAAGGGCGCTTATGTCCAGGGCTGCGTATTCATCGGTGCCGACAAGCTCGATACTCTCGCATCCATCAAGACAAAAGAGGAACTCATCGGCGACATCGTCGCTCTCCTTCAGTCTCCTATGCGCAATATTCTCTCTGCTCTTGAGAACAAGGCTGAGAAGGCAGGCGAGGAGCCCGCTGCAGAGGTTGCAGCAGAATAATTTAAAAACAACAACAATTTAAAACAATAATTATTATGGCAGACGTTAAAGCACTTGCAGAAGAGTTGGTTAACCTTTCTGTAAAAGACGTTCAGGAACTTGCTAAAGTCCTCAAAGAAGAGTATGGTATCGAGCCCGCTGCCGCAGCTGTAGTAGCCGTTGCCGGTGGTGACGCCGCTGCCCAGCCTGCTGAGCAGACCGAGTTCAATGTAATCCTTAAATCAGCCGGCCAGGCTAAGCTTGGTGTCGTAAAGGCTGTCAAGGAAATTACAGGTCTTGGACTTAAGGAAGCCAAGGAACTCGTTGACAAGGCACCCGATGCAATTGTCAAGGAGAAAGCTTCCAAGGCAGAGGCTGAACAGATCAAAGCTGCCCTCGAAGAGGCAGGCGCTGAAGTTGAGCTTAAATAGCTCACTAAGCACCCGCTGGTCGGGGTTATCCATTAGGTTTAGAGCCACTTCAGGCTCTAAACCTTTTTGTCATATTTTATCTTTAATTGACTAAAGGCAGAAAGATGTCACAGAAGACCAAACAGAAGCGTATTTCATTCGCTACATCAAAAATTCTTCTTGAACACCCTGATTTGCTGGAAGTTCAGCTGAAATCATTCAAGGATTTCTTCCAGCTTGACACTACTCCCGAGGACCGTCGCAACGAGGGCCTCTATCAGGTTTTTCAGGAAATTTTCCCGATTGAAGATACGAGAAACAACTACAAGCTTGATTTCATCGATTACTTTATCGATCCCCCCTTGTATTCAATCGAGGAATGTCTTGACAGAGGGCTGACATACAGTGTGCCCCTCAAGGCAAAACTCCGCCTTTCATGCAGCGATCCCGAGCACGAGGATTTCGAAGAGAAATCACAGGACGTGTATCTGGGTCCCATTCCTTACATGACTCCTGCCGGAACATTCATCATCAACGGTTCCGAGCGTATCATAGTATCTCAGCTGCACCGTTCACCCGGCGTATTTTTCGGTACGAGCCAGCATGCCAACGGCACCAAGCTCTACTCTGCCAGAATCATCCCGTTCAAGGGTTCATGGATCGAGTTCGCGACAGACATCAACAATGTCATGTACGCCTACATCGATCGTAAGAAGAAATTACCTGTCACGACTCTCCTGCGCGCCGTAGGTTTCGGAAGTGACAAAGAAATAATTGATATTTACGGCCTTGCCGATGAGGTGGAGGCTACTCCCGAGGTTCTTGAGAAGTACAAGGGCCATGTTCTTGCAGCCAAGGTGCTCAAGACCTGGACCGAGGATTTCGTGGATGAGGACACAGCGGAAGTGATTCCTGTCGAAAGGACCGTCCCTGTTGTCGAGAGAGGTGAGGTCCTCACCGACGAGACCATCCAGAAGCTTGCCGAGACAGATATCAAGACCGTTCTTCTCCAGAAGGAGGAAAACGATGCCAAGGAGTTCGAAATCATCTTCAACACACTGAAGAAGGATCCTACTGACACGGAACTCGAGGCTATCAATTACATCTACAAACAGCTCCGCAATTCAGAACCGCCAGATGAGGCGACAGCCCGCGACGTCATCGACAAGCTCTTCTTCTCCGAGAAGAGGTATGACCTCGGTGAAGTCGGCCGCTACCGTCTCAACAGGAAGCTGTCCCTCAACACGGCTCCCGATGTCAGGGTTCTCGAGAAGAACGATATTATCGAAATCATCCGCTATCTTGTCAAACTCATCAACGAGAAGGCGTCCGTGGATGATATCGACCATTTGAGCAACAGGCGTATCCGTACTGTGGGCGAGCAGCTCGCCAACCAGTTCACGGTCGGCCTTTCACGCATGGCCAGGACTATCAGGGAAAGGATGAATGTCCGCGACAACGAGGCTTTCGCCCCCGCTGACCTGATCAATGCCAAGACGCTCTCTTCAGTAATCAACACATTCTTCGGCACCAGCCAGTTGTCTCAGTTCATGGACCAGACCAACCCTCTTTCCGAGATCACTCACAAGAGGCGTCTGTCAGCCCTCGGCCCCGGTGGTCTTTCAAGAGACCGCGCCGGATTCGAAGTCAGGGACGTGCACTACACACATTACGGCCGTCTCTGTCCTATCGAGACTCCTGAAGGCCCGAACATCGGTTTGATTTCTTCTCTGTGCGTCTATGCCCGCATCAACAACCTCGGATTCATCGAGACTCCTTACCGCAAGGTAACTGACGGAAAAGTTGATCTCTCCGCAGCCGGTTGCGTGTATATGACAGCCGAAGAGGAAGAGAACAATATGGTTTCACTCGCGAACATCAGAATCGCCGATGACGGTCAGATCCTTGAGGACCGCATCCAGTGCCGCTACGGCGCCGATTTCCCTGTCGCAACCAAGGAAGCCGTCAATTATATGGATGTGGCGCCTAACCAGATTGCATCTGTCGCCGCGTCCCTCATTCCTTTCCTTGAGCACGATGATGCCCACCGTGCACTCATGGGTGCCAACATGATGAGACAGGCAGTTCCTCTTCTCAATCCCGAATCTCCCGTTGTGGGAACCGGTCTTGAGGAAGGTGTCTGCATCGATTCCCGCACTCAGATTGCCGCTACCGGAAAGGGAGAAGGCGTATATGTGGACGCCAACGAGATTCATGTCCGCTATGAGCGCACCGAAGAGCAGAAATTCGTCAGCTTCTCCGATGATATCACCGTTTACAAGCTTCCTCTTTTCAGGAGGACCAACCAGAGCACCACAGTTACTCTCCGTCCTATAGTACGCAAGGGTGACAAAGTCGTGCCCGGCCAGATTCTCACTGAAGGTTACGGTACCCAGAACGGTGAACTCGCCCTCGGACGCAACCTCAAGGTGGCTTTCATGCCCTGGAAGGGATACAACTACGAGGATGCCATCGTGCTTTCAGAGAAGATGGTGCGCTGGGATATCCTCACCTCTGTCCATATTGATGAATTCCTCACTGAAGTACGTGATACCAAGCGCGGTGTGGAGACACTTACCAACGACATCCCGAATGTGAGCGAAGAGGCCACCAAGGACCTTGACGCCAACGGTGTCGTACGCATCGGTGCCCATATCGAGCCGGGTGACATCATGGTCGGAAAGATTACTCCCAAGGGAGAGACCGATCCTTCACCGGAAGAGAAACTCCTCCGTGCCATCTTCGGCGACAAGGCCGGCGAGGTCAAGGACGCATCTCTGAAGGCTACTCCTTCACTCAGCGGAACAGTCATCAAGACAGCCCTCTATTCAAAGGCAGTCAAGACAAACGGACGCGGTCAGGCTAAGAATGACCAGAAGAGCGCCCTTGAGAAGATCGAGAAGGACCGTCTCCAGGAGCAGGCTGCCCTGAAGGACAAATTCATCGGCAAACTCTCCGGTCTCGCAGCAGGCAAGAAGAGCGCCGGTATCAGGGACCTCTACGGAGTTGAAGTCATTGCCAAGGGCAAAGTGATCACCAAGGACGTCATCGACCAGATCGACTACATAAACATCAATTCCAGCAAATGGACTTCAGACAAGGTGGCAAGCACCATGATTCGCGATCTCATCAACAATTATGTAATTGCCTCCAAGGAGATTGACGTCAAGTACCGCAGGAAAGAAGACCAGATCAAGATTGGAGACGACCTTCCTGTAGGAGTGATGAAAGTTGCCAAGGTATATGTAGCCCGCAAGCGTAAGATTACTGTCGGTGACAAACTTGCCGGACGTCACGGAAACAAGGGTATCGTAGCGAAAATCGTGCGTGCCGAGGATATGCCGTTCCTTGAGGACGGTACTCCCGTGGATATCGTTCTGAACCCTCTGGGCGTGCCTTCACGTATGAACATCGGTCAGATTTACGAGACTGTCCTCGGATGGGCCGGTGAGGAACTCGGGCTCAAGTTCAGCACTCCGATTTTCGATGGTGCAAGTCTCGACGACATCTGCAAATACACAGATAAGGCGGGCCTTCCCCGTTTCGGAAAGACATATCTCAGGGACGGCGGTACAGGAGACTGGTTCGACCAGCCTGCAACTGTCGGCGTGATTTACATGATCAAGCTCGGCCACATGGTCGATGACAAGATGCATGCACGTTCCATCGGTCCCTATTCTCTCATCACTCAGCAGCCTCTCGGCGGTAAAGCCCAGTTCGGAGGTCAGCGTTTCGGAGAGATGGAGGTATGGGCACTTGAAGCCTTCGGTGCATCCAATGTTCTCCAGGAAATCCTTACAGTCAAGTCTGATGATGTCACAGGACGTTCGAAGACTTACGAGGCCATCGTCAAGGGAGACCCCATGCCGACTCCCGGCATCCCGGCATCCCTCAATGTACTGCTCCATGAGCTCATGGGTCTCGGTCTCAAGGTTACTTTGGAATAACGTTTTGAATAAGAAAAGTTTATAAATATGGCTAACATCAGCAAAGACAATAAGGTCAAAAGCAATTTCGAGAAAATCTCGATTTCCCTTGCTTCTCCTGAGGACATCATGAAAAGGTCTTCAGGAGAGGTACTGAAGCCTGAAACTGTCAATTACCGTACATACAAGCCGGAACGTGACGGTCTTTTCTGCGAGAAAATCTTCGGTCCTGTGAAGGACTATGAGTGCCATTGCGGAAAATACAAGAGAATCCGTTACCGCGGAATCGTCTGCGACCGTTGCGGTGTCGAAGTCACTGAGAAGAAGGTCCGCAGGGAGAGAATGGGTCACATCGAACTCACTGTACCTGTTGCACATATCTGGTATTTCAAGTCCTCTCCGAACAAGATCGGCGCCATGCTTGGAATTCCTTCCAAGAAGCTCGAGGCCGTGATCTACTACGAGAGGTACATCGTCATCCAGCCGGGTGAGGTGGATGTACCCCGTCTCGATCTTCTCTCCGAAGAGGAATACCTCGACATCATGGAGAAGTACCCCAACAACAAGAACCTTGCTCCCGATGATCCTGACAAGTTCATTGCCAAGATGGGTGCCGAGGCTCTTTATGACCTTCTCGCCGCCATTGACGTGGATGCTCTCGCCAAGGAGCTCCGCGCCCAGATGGTTACCGAGACTTCACAGCAGAGGCGTACAGAGGCTCTCAAGCGTCTCCAGGTCGTGAAGTGGTTCCAGGAGTCAAAGGGTATCAACCGCCCCGAGTGGATGATTCTCAAGGTCATCCCCGTCACTCCTCCCGATCTCCGTCCTCTTGTACCCCTTGACGGCGGACGTTTCGCGACTTCAGACTTGAACGACCTCTACAGAAGGGTTATCATCCGCAACAACAGGCTCAAGAAACTTCTTGAAATCAGCGCCCCTGAGGTCATTCTCCGCAATGAGAAACGTATGCTTCAGGAAGCGGTCGATTCACTTTTCGACAACTCCAAGAAGTCCAGCGCAGTCAAGAGCGAAGCCAACCGCGCCCTCAAGTCTCTCTCCGACTCACTCAAGGGCAAGCAGGGACGTTTCCGTCAGAACCTCCTCGGAAAGCGTGTCGATTATTCGGCGCGTTCAGTCATCGTCGTAGGTCCGGAACTCAAGATGCACGAATGCGGTCTGCCCAAATATATGGCGGCCGAGCTCTATAAACCGTTCATCATCCGCAAGCTCATCGAGCGCGGCAATGTGAAGACGGTCAAGTCAGCCAAGAAGATGGTTGACCGCAAGGATCCCGTCATCTGGGACATCCTCGAGAATGTGATGAAAGGACATCCCGTTCTCCTGAACCGTGCCCCGACACTTCACCGTCTCGGTATTCAGGCTTTCCAGCCGAAGATGATCGAAGGAAAGGCAATCCAGCTCCACCCGCTCGCATGTACGGCCTTCAACGCCGACTTCGATGGTGACCAGATGGCCGTTCACCTTCCCCTCGGCAATGCCGCAATCATGGAAGCCCAGCTCCTCATGCTCGGTTCACACAATATCCTCAACCCTGCGAACGGTACCCCTATCACGGTTCCTTCACAGGATATGGTTCTCGGACTTTACTACATCACCAAGCCTCTTGCGGGTGCAAAGGGCGAGGGAATGACGTTCTATGGTCCCGAAGAAGTCATCATTGCCCTCAACGAGAAGGCCGTTGACATTCACGCCAAAGTGTTTGTCCGTCTTCCCAAGGACAAGATGGACCCCTCAAAGGGCACCGAGATTGTGGAGACGACTCCGGGCCGCATCATGGTCAACGGCTTTGTTCCCCAGGAGGTTCCTTATGTGAACGAAATCCTCGGAAAGAAGTCACTCAGGAAGATTATTTCCGTAGTAATCAAGAACACCGGTATTTCACGTACCGCACAGTTCCTCGACGATATCAAGAACCTCGGTTACACGATGGCCTTCAAGGGCGGTCTCTCATTCAACCTCGGTGATGTAATTATCCCGAAGGAGAAGGAGCAGCTTGTGGAGGATGCCTACAGGACAGTTGCCGACATCAAGGCCAACTTCGATACGGGTTTCATCACCAACAACGAGCGTTACAACAAGGTCATCGACCTCTGGACTGCCGTGGACAACAAGATTACAGGTATTGTGGAGAAGCAGATTTCTGCAGATCAGGGCGGTTTCAACCCTGTCTATATGATGCTTGATTCAGGAGCCCGTGGTTCTACACAGCAGATCAAACAGCTCTGCGGTATGCGTGGACTTATGGCCAAGCCTCAGAAATCCGGCGGTTCAGGTGCTGAAATCATCGAGAACCCTATTATCTCCAACCTTAAGGAGGGCATGTCAGTGCTCGAGTACTTCATCGGTACCCACGGAGCCCGCAAGGGTCTTGCCGATACCGCCCTCAAGACAGCCGATGCCGGTTACCTTACCCGCCGTCTTGTCGATGTGTCCCATGATGTCATCATTACCGAAGAGGACTGCGGCACACTCCGCGGACTCGTCGCAACTGCCATCAAGAGCAAGGATGAAATTGTGGAGTCACTCGGAGAGAGAATCCTCGGTCGTACTTCAGTTCACGATATCTTCAACCCTCTCACAGGCGAACTCATAATTCCTGCCGGTGAAGAGATTACCGATAATATTGCAAAACTCATCGAAAGCCTGCCCATCGAGCAGGTCGAGATCCGTTCGGTACTCACTTGCGAAAGCCGCAAGGGTGTGTGCGCCAAGTGCTACGGCCGCAACCTCGCCACCAGCCGCATGGTCGAGAGAGGTGAAGTTGTCGGCGTCATCGCCGCCCAGTCAATCGGCGAGCCTGGTACTCAGCTTACCCTCCGTACCTTCCACGTCGGTGGTACCGCTTCAGGTGCCGCGGTTGACAACCGTATCGACAGCAAGTACAACGGCGTGCTCGAGTTCAGCGAACTGCGTACAATCACCCGTCAGAATTCCAAGACATCCGAGATGGAGACCGTGGTCGTCTCACGTACCACCGAACTCCGCATCAAGGATGCCAATACAGGTTTCACATATTCCCAGTACGATATTCCTTACGGTTCTGTCCTTTACAAGAACAACGGCGACAAGGTTGTCAAAGGGGATGCGATCTGCGAGTGGGACTCCTACAACGCAATCACCATCATCGAGACCGACGGTAAAGTCCGTTATGAGAATATGATTGAAGGTGTCACTTTCCGTGAGGAAATTTCTGATGAAATGTCAGCCAACAGGGACAAGGTCATCATCGCCTCACAGGACAAGACCAAGACTCCTTCAATGCTCATTCTGGGTGAAGACGGAGAAATCAGGAAGCAGTTCAACCTTCCTGTCAACGCTCATATCATGTTCAGTGACGGCGACGATGTGAAGCTTGGTGACATTATCATCAAGATTCCTCGCGCAATCGGCAAGGCGAACGATATCACCGGAGGTCTTCCTCGAGTTACCGAACTCTTCGAGGCCCGCAACCCGTCAAGCCCCGCAATCGTTTCCGAAATCAGCGGCGAGGTCACTCTCGGCAAAATCAAGCGCGGTAATCAGGAAATCATCGTCACAAGTCGTGAGGGTGACAAGAAGACTTACCTCGTGCCGATGACCAAGCAGATTCTTGTCCAGGAGAACGACTATGTGAAGGCCGGAACCCGTCTTGCCGACGGCGCCGTGTCTCCTACCGATATTCTCAACATCCTCGGCCCTGTCAAGGTTCAGGAGTACATTGTCAATGATATCCAGGAGGTTTACCGTCTCCAGGGCGTGAAGATCAACGACAAGCACTTCGAAATCATTGTTCGCCAGATGATGAGAAAAGTGGAGATTCAGGATCCGGGCGACAGCGATTTCCTGCCGGAGGAACTTGTGGACAAGTGGGCATTTATGGATACCAACGACGCCCTCTTCGGCAAATCCTTCATCGAGGATGCCGGTGACAGCGAGAAATATTCAGCCGGAGAGCTCATCTCTGCCCGCGAACTCCGCAGCGAGAACTCATCACTCGAGCGTCAGGGCAAGAGGATGATGGCCGTCCGTGAAGCCAGGCCCGCGACTGCATCCCAGGTACTCCAGGGTATCACCCGTGCAGCCCTCAAGACTGGTAGCTTCATCTCAGCCGCATCTTTCCAGGAGACCACCAAGGTACTCAGCGAGGCTGCTATCCGCGGCCGTGTCGATACTCTCGAAGGCCTCAAGGAGAATGTTATCTGCGGTCACGCAATTCCCGCAGGTACAGGCCAGAAACAGTGGCAGAACATTTTCGTGTCTTCCAAGGAGGAAGTCAGGGACGTTCTCGAGAATCTCTAGAATAAATTGATACTATGATAAAGGAGCCGGCTCGAAAAGTCGGCTCTTTTTAGTATCTTTGGACGCTAATGTGCAGAAACTATGATAGTGATGAAATTCGGCGGCACATCCGTCGGCGGAAAGCAGGCCATTGAGAGGACAATCGGAATCGTCCGGGGCCGCCTCAGTCAGAGGCCTATAGTGGTCGTGTCGGCAATGTCGAAGGTCACGGATTTTCTCTATACAGTCTATGATGCGATAGACTCCGCTGATTCCTCTCTGCTTGAAGAACGCCTCAGGGAACTGAGGGCGCGCCATCTGTCGGTTGTAAATGAGCTTATCTCAGACCCCTTTTGGCGTGAGGAGGCTGCCTCCAGGGTGGAGGCGCTTGCCGCCTCCATAACTATGAGCAGTTCTATGGCTTCGGTCATTTCCAAGGGCGAATACCTTTCGTCCAACATTATTGTCTGTGCTATGAATTCGCTCGGTATCAGGGCTGCCTGGCTGGATGCCCGCAGTTATATGGTCACCGACGAGGATGCCCTGAAAGGAGAGCCGGATTTCGATGAAATCTGCCGCAGGGCGCCCAAGGAAATCGATGCCGCCTTCTCCGGACAAGATGTGGTTGTGACCCAGGGATTTGTGGGAATCAGTAAAAATGGGACGGAGACGGTTCTGGGACGAGGCGGTTCGGATTTCTCTGCATCGATTACCGGAATGGCGGTAGATGCCGATGTGATAGAGATATGGACCGATGTTGACGGCGTGCGTTCCGCGGATCCCCGCAAGGTGCCCGCCACACGATGCATTCCCAAAATTTCCTTTGAGGAAGCATCAGAGATGGCCCAATTCGGAGCCAAGGTACTGCATCCAAGGACAATAGAGCCGGCTGTGAGGAAAAACATCCCGGTGGTTGTGCTGAATTCAATGAATCCGGAGGGGGAGGGAACCACCATCCTTCAGGGTAAATACATCGAGGACGGTCCCAAGAGCGTGTCCTCAAAGGAGAAAATTGCCGTTGTCACAGTCTCCGGAGAAGCAATGGAGAATCCTTCGGCGCTCCTTTCGTCCCTGTTGTCTGTGCTTTCTGAAAAGCGGGTTTCGGTAGATGTAGTTGCTGTGAAGGAAGACTGCATCATATTCACCACCGATTCACTGGACCGCATCCAGGGGGCTTGCAAGCTGATATCTGAATTCGCGGAGGTTTCCGTCTCGGAAGACTATGCGCAGATTTCGGTGATTGGCAAGAATGTCCCCCAATTGAAAACCGCACTGCGCGGTGCATCCGCCCATGTTGCCGCCAGTCCCATAATGTACCTCTCACGCACACCGTCTTTCGTGAACATCAGTTTCGTGGTTCCCAAGGCGGCTGCATGTGAAGTTATCAACGACATACATAAATATATTTTCGAATGATAAATATTGTTATCAGCGGTTACGGCAAGATGGGCCATATGGTGGAGGAGGCCGCCGCTAAATATCCCGGGCAGTGCAGGGTGGTCCTGTGCAGCGAGGACATCCAGTCTGTCGAGGCATCAGTGGCGCAGGACGCCGTATGCATCGATTTCACCACTCCGGACGCCTTCCGCGCCAATTACAAGTGCATAGCTGAAAAATTCAAGGCTGCGGTGGTCGGCACCACAGGTTGGAATGACATCAGGGACGAAGTTGTCTCATATTTTGAAAAATGCGGCACCACTCTGGTCTATTCGTCCAATTTCTCGATAGGTGTGAATGTGCTTTTCGCCGCATCCGAAAGGGCAACCGCCCTGCTTGAGGGAAAAGGATATGAATGCAGCATCACTGAGACGCATCATATTCACAAGAAGGATGCACCTTCCGGAACCGCGAAGACTCTTGCCGGAATTGTTGCCTCTTCGATGAATTGTCCGGAGCCTCAAATCACTTCCATCCGCGAGGGGGAGGTACCGGGCATACATACTCTGGAGATGACAAGCTACTGCGACAAGCTGACTTTCACTCATGAAGCCTTCTCCCGCGAGGGATTCGCCGCAGGCGCGATTGTGGCCGCCCTTGCATGCGGAAGCCTTTCCGGTGTCCATGAATTCAAAGACATAATTCTGAAATGAAGATTCTTTTCATACATGGCTTCGCATCGTCAGGAGCCTATAAGACCGCAGCTACCCTGCGCAGTATCCTTCGTCCCTGCGAGGTCATCTCTCTGGATGTCCCCATCGAGCCGGAAGAGGCCTTGAAAATGCTCCGCAGCATATGTGAGAGAGAGACCCCGGATCTCATCGTGGGACTTTCCCTGGGCGGATTCTGGGCGCAGAAACTGCGCGGATACAGAAAAATACTCATAAACCCGGAATTCAACATTTCCGGATATCTCCGGGGGTGGATAGGCCCCGTGCGCTACCTTTCTCCGCGCCGTGACGGGGCCGAAATCTTCTTTGTGACTGAAGACATATGCAAGGGATACGAAATCATACAGCAGTCCCAGTTCGAGAACATTACTCCGGAAGAAGTGGCTCTTACCAAGGGTATGTTCGCTTCCGGTGACACTCTCGTCCATTGCCGGGACATATTTTCGGCTCATTACCCGGGCCGGGCTGTGGATTATCCCGGAGAACATCTGCCCACCTTCCCCGAACTCAAGAAATACCTGGTGCCGCTCGTGGAAAGTCTGGAATTCTAATAAATTTTCTGCGCAAATTGAGAGTATTTATACGCAATTCAAGATAATCCGAATATTCTAAGTGACTAATTTTGCTACAACTATATAGTAACACTTAGTCATTTGATGAAAAACTCTCATTTTTCCATTGTATTAGCAGGATTGTTGTTGTGTCTGTTCTTGTCATCATCTGGGTGCGAGAAGGATACTGTCGGCTTGCGTATTCCCGATCCGTCCCATGTGGTAACTCCTCCTTCAGGAGATCAAGGTGGCTCCGAAGGTCAGGACGAGGGCGGCTCCGAAGGCCAGGGCCAAGGTGGCTCCGAAGGTCAGGGCCAAGGTGGTTCCGATGGTCAGGGCGAAGGCCAGGGAGGTACACAGGACCAGGGTACCTTGTGTACTGATATTGGCCAGACGCCGATGATTATCGCATACTACACTGAGAACTCATCCGTGCTTCCAGACCCGACTCTGGTGACTCATATCAATTATGCGCACGGACGCTTCGCCGATCCAACCAACGGAGACGGAGGCATTGTCATTGCCAAACCTGACCTTATGAAACAGGTGATTGCGCTCAAGGCGCAGAATCCACGGCTCAAAGTC
>JAKSKQ010000002.1 GCA_024401675.1 Bacteroidales bacterium
AAAAGCGCGAAATTTTGCCATTTTTTCGCTCGAAAGGAAAAGAAAATCGCCATCCCAGATATCTAGAATGGCGAGCCTCTAGACACAAAGAGACCGGCCAAAAATTACTTTTTGGTCGGCCTCTTTTAGCGACTCCTACAGGATTCATTTCGCGATAAAGGAAATGCGTTCGTAGGGGCTGGATTCTCCGTTTTCATACAGGACGGCGACACGGCCGTCTGAAAGGACACATATGTCAGAGTATGCAGCACATTTGCCGGGGAGACTCCAGAATTCAGTCCAGGAGGAGCCCTAATTCTTCACAAAATTGATTATCGTAACCCCGGCGAAGACGGCGAGGGCGGCAAAGGCTTTGGTCCAGGTCATTGTATCCATACCGCACCAGATACTGATCGCCATGGCCACCACAGGCTGCACATAGGAATACATGCATACAATGACAGGGCGGATGCGTTTCTGACCGGCCGGGATGAGAAAATATGCGACAAATGTCGCGAAAACCACTACAAAAAGAATCTGCCCTGCAATCGCTGGAGAGATGGCTGCGAAATCGGTGGCGACAAAGTCCCTGATTCCCAGCGGGAGGGCGTACAGAGTGGAAAATAGGAACATCCATTTCATGAAGCAAACCACACTGTACTTCTGGATCAGAGGCTTGAATATGCCGACATAACAGGCAAAGCTGAATGTGTTGACTATCATCAGCAGAACTCCGCCGATGGTGGTATGCTCCACCCCGGACGCACCGGTGGTGGTATTGAGAATCAGCACCAGAACTCCGGCCACACTCACCGAAAGTCCGATAACTCCCGGAAGTGTGATTCTGTCCTTGAGAAACACCGCGGCCACAATCATGGTCATTATCGGAGACAGAACTGCGAGGATAGAAACATCAAGGGCGGTGGCCATAGTCACAGCCTTCAGGAATGAAAGCTGGGTCAGGAACAGTCCCAGGAACGAGGCGACCGCCACTTTCCACAAGTCCCGCAGTTCCATTTTCCTGCCATGGCCGGAAACCAGCGACAGCAGCAGGAAAAGAATCAGTGCACCGCCTGAGCGCAGCAGGAACATCACTATGGGAGACACAGTCCCGTCCGCAGCGATGTTCTTGCAGAAAATTATGTTGAAGCCGAATATGAAATAGGCAAGGAAACAGTACAGATTCCCTTTCAGCGCCTGGGTGTTCTTCATCTTTTTACATCCTCTTGATGATACCGAAACCGATAACCATGCGTCCGAGGGCCTTTACCGGATTGTAGTTGAAATCAAGATTGTTGTAGAATTCCTTGTTGCCGGTGGACGGGTTCTTGAAGAAATAGCCGTCGTAGTTGAGTGAAATGAGATCAAGGGATGTGAACAGATACCATCTGGAAGTGATGTTGTAACTCAGCATCGGATGCAGGCCGACTCCATAGGTAAGTTCTGTGAAACTTTGTCTGTCGCTGCCGTGACCGGTCTGATAGATGTTGAATCCGACATAGGCGCCGGCCTCTATCCAAAGGCCCAGACGGTAATTGAAAAGAGATGCTATCCTGTATCTGACATAAGGAGTTGCCTTGAAAGTGTGCAAGTCGCATTTGGCCTTGGCGACAGTTTCGAATTGCCCGTACAACCAGTCCTCGAGCATCGTGCTGGAATTGGCGACACTGAAAGTATATGTAGCCTTCATTCCGGCGAAGCACCAGTCATTGAAAAAATATCCTATTGTGGGAATCACATTGACTGAAAGGTTTCTGGAAGGCACCCTGACAAGTGTATCCTTATTTTCAGAATTCTTGGCAATATCGAATTTTTCATAGTTGCCCAGATTCACGCCGCCCTTTATTCCCCAGAACGCTCCGGGGCCGATGTCCACCTTGGAGCCCTTGCTGCTCCTGAGCGCATACCTTACAACCGTCTTTGTCGGAGCGGTAGTATTGATTATGGAATCAAGCATCACGCGGCTGGAGTCGGCCACCTCGCTCTGGGCGGATGCGCCGATGGAGAAAACTCCGAAAAAAGCGGAAAATATGACGGAAAGGATTTTCTTCATTTTCTATTTCGTACCAAAAATGCGGTCCCCTGCATCTCCGAGTCCGGGAACAATATAGGCATTTTCATTCAAATGTTCATCCACCGCAGCGACATAGATATCCACATCCGGATGGGTTTCCTGAACCTTGGCCAATCCTTCGGGTGCGGCGACAAGGCACATGAGCCGGATATTGTCGCATCCGCGTTCCTTCAGCATAGTGATGGCATCGCAGGAACTGCCGCCGGTCGCGAGCATAGGGTCTGTTATTATCACAAGACGCTTCTGGATATCCTCCGGGAGTTTGCAGTAATAGACCACCGGTTTGTGGGTTTCCTCATTGCGGTACAGCCCGATGTGCCCGACCTTGGCCACCGGGACAAGACTGAGCAGTCCGTCAACCATGCCGAGTCCGGCGCGAAGGATAGGCACTATCGCAAGTTTGCGGCCGGATATCTCCTTTGCGGTCATCCGGCAGATAGGAGTCTCTATTTCCTTGTCCTCGAGAGGCAGGTCGCGAGTGACCTCATATCCCATAAGGAGTGAAATTTCCATAAGAAGTTTGCGGAAATCCTTGGAACCGGTGTTCTTATCCCTCATTATGCTCAACTTATGCTGGATAAGCGGATGATTGATGATGTGTACTTCGCTCATGATATCTTGATTTTATGATTTATTACCGAAAAGAAATTGTCCTGTCTTGCTTTCGGGGCAGTCGCCCAGAGAGTCGAAGGGACCTTCATAAACTATCCGCCCGCCACCGTCACCGGCTTCGGGACCCAGATCGATGACCCAGTCCGCATTGCGGATGACATCCGGATTGTGCTCCACGACAACGATGGTATGCCCCTTTGCCAGAAGAGAATCGAAGGCCTTGAGAAGCACCTCCACATCGGAGAAATGAAGGCCGGTGGTGGGTTCGTCGAAAATGAACATTATCTTCTCTCCCCTGCCGGAAGACTCCTCGCCGGTCATACTGAGGAACCATGCGAGTTCAATTCGCTGACTTTCACCGCCGCTGAGGGTGCTACTGTTCTGGCCGAGAGTGATATACGAAAGTCCGACATCAACAAGGGGCTGGAGCCTGCGCGCTATCCTGGCGGCTATTTCATTATCCTTTCCGGCCTCGGAGAAGAACTCTATGGCCTGAGAGACGCTCATCGCCAGAATATCGTCCACATTCTTTCCCTTATAGCGAACTTCCAGAATTTCAGGCTTGAACCGCTTGCCGGAGCAGGCTTCGCAGACCATTGTGACATCTGCCATGAACTGCATTCCGATTTTCACAAAGCCCTCGCCCTGGCACTCAGGGCAGCGCCCTCCGTCCTGGTTGAAGGAGAAATGAGACGATGTGAAACCGTTGATTTTGGCATACTGCTGTTCGGAAAGGAGTTTGCGTATGTCGTCATAGACCTTCAGATATGTGACTGCATTGGAACGCGAACTTTTGCCGATGGGGTTCTGGTCCACATATTCGACACGTTTGATACGGTCCAGGTTGCCGGAAAGTCTGCGGAATGTGCCGGGCGCCTCGCCAGTATCGCTCAAATGGCGCTGGAGGGCGGGATAAAGTATGTCGCCGACAAGAGATGACTTGCCGCTGCCGGACACACCGGAGACGACAGTGAGGACTCCGAGAGGTATCCGCACATCTATGTCCTTGAGGTTGTGGTGCATAGCCCCCTCAACCTGAATACTGTACTGCCACTGGCGCTTTTCGCGCACCAGACGCTTCCTCGCGCCGCTCAAATAGTCCAGCGTGAGACTTTTCCCCGTGGAAACAGCCTCGCTGACGGTGCCCTGCCAGACTATGTTGCCGCCGGACACGCCTGCACCGGGGCCCATATCTATCAGCACGTCGGCCGCTTTCATGATATCTTCATCGTGCTCGACCACAACTACCGTATTGCCGAGGTCGCGCAGGCGTTTCAGGACATCTATCAGGCGATGGGTGTCGCGCGGATGAAGCCCGACGCTCGGCTCGTCGAGAATATACATCGAGCCCACAAGGGAACTGCCCAGTGCGGTGACAAGGTGCACCCTCTGGCTTTCGCCGCCGCTGAGGGTATTGCAGGTTCGGTCGAGGGTAAGGTATCCGAGACCGACATCTTCAATGCAGTGCAGCCTTGAAAGAACTTCCTTGAAAGCTGCTCCCGCAATCTCCCTTTCATGTGACGGGAGGTCGAGATTTTCCAGAAACTCTATCAGGGAGCAGACATTCATCGAAAGCAGTTCATGGATATTCCTGCCTCCGACTTTCACCCAAAGGGCTTCCCGACGGAGACGGCTTCCCCCGCACACGGGACAATCGGTCCTGCCGCTGTAGCGGCTCAGCATATATTTGTACTGAATCTTGTACTTGTTGGAATCCACCCAGCGGAAAAATTCATTGATTCCAATGAGACTTTCCTCCTCTGTCGGTGCCTTGACTCCGTCCCAGATGAGTTTGCGCTGAGCCGGAGTGAGATTATGATATGGTTCGAAAATAGGTATGCCGTACTTTTCCGAGACACTCACGAGATGGTCCCTGAACCAGCTCATCTTCTCCCCTCTCCAGGGTGCGATGGCTCCGTCGTAGATACTGCGGCTCTTGTCCGGAACGACAAGGTCCTCGCTCACGCCGATGATTTTACCAAGGCCGCCGCACTCGGGGCAGGCTCCGATGGGACTGTTGAAACTGAAAAGATATTCGTCAGGCTTGCGGAACACGATGCCGTCGGCCTCGAAGCGGCTTATGAAGACCTCTCTGCGGGAGGGCGTATCGGAAACCACTGTCAGAGAACCGTCTCCCTTGTCGAAAGCGGTCTCGACCGACGAGTACAGCCTTGTAAGGAGATCGGGGTCCGGAGTATCGGGCAGAGGCATGCGCACCCTGTCGATAAGGAGCAGCACATCCCTGACGGAATCCGGGGCCCCGGATTGCATCACTTCTTCTATCTTCACCGGCTTGCCCCCGACCAGGAAACGGGTGTAGCCCTGCTGCTTAAGGTCAAGCATAAGTTCCACCCTGTCATCCCTGGTGTCCCATTTCACATCGGAACATATATACACGGTACCTTCCTTGAGAGTGCTGAGGTATTCGAGCACATCGGTGGCTGTGGCGCAGACCACCTCCTTTCCGGTGACGGGCGAGAAGGTGTGCCCTATCCTTGCGAAGACCAGACGGAGATAATCATATATTTCGGTGACCGTCCCCACTGTCGAACGAGGGTTGCGGACAGTGACCTTCTGGTCGATTGCTATTGCGGGCGGAATGCCTTCGATGACATCCACGTCCGGCTTGACCATACGCCCGAGGAACTGTCTGGCATAGGAACTGAGACTCTCGGCGAAACGGCGCTGGCCTTCAGCGAAAAGAGTGTCATACACCAGAGACGACTTGCCGCTTCCGGACACTCCGGTGACCACAACAAGCTTCCCTCTCGGGATTTCGACATCGATATTCCTGAGATTATTGGCTCTGGCACCCTTTATGCGGATATTCCCTGACATCAAACCACTTTATCGAAACGGTCCGGAATCCTGACCACGATGCGGAGTTCGAACATGGCCGGTTTGTTGAGAGCGTAGGGAGGGCGCACCAGAGTCTGGCAGATGCGCGCGAAACGGGTCCACCTTTCAAAATTCCGTGCGGGCAATGTGGAAACATAATGTATGGCGCGGGAACGCTTCGCAATATGTTTCGCCCAGCCCTGGCTCAGGCGATCCTTGTCATTGAAGCGGTCCTCGAGCCGTTTTTTGTCGAAATATCCGAAATGGAAAAGATACAGGTCCTTTCCTATGTGGAAATTATGTTTCTTGATACGGTGGAAGCCGGAACCCCACTGGCACGGGCGGGCAAGGACAGACGGTTTGGTATAACGGGTGCCTATCTGCGCATAATGCCTCTGGCTGATGAATGTCCCGGTGTCCGCAATATCGGCCTCCTCACCGAGTTTCTGCCCGAAATCGAGGCCCAGCCCGGAAATGGATGTGCGGATACGCGCCGAAGACAAGTACTCGGCAAGAGTCTGGCCACGACGAGGATCGACCACCAGAATCTCATCAGCATCCACGCCTATCACAAGGTCATAGCCGCCCGAAAGCAGTTCGGCAGCCTTGGAGGACAAGAATTTAAGTCTGGCCTTTTCGGCGGAAACAAGCTGGGTACCTATCTTCTCGTGGAGTTCGGCATGGACGCCTTCACAGAAGGGCGGAATTTTCTGGTCGGTACCGTCGAAAAATACATACAGATTCTCCCTGCCTATCTCGCGGCCGTAATACTCGACCCACTTGCGCAGATAGAAATCATCGTTTCTCACCATCGTGAGGGCGGCAATCCTTTTCATTTCTCTGATTGATGCGGTCTTTCGGGACATTTTACAAAAATATAGTTTTTTTGAATACAGGGTCTGAAAAATTCTGCGGTTTATCTGTACCGCCGTACAAGTGAAGAGATGTCAGCGCTGAGCCTCTCGGCGCGGACAAGTTGTTCCAGGTTCAGATGAAGACGGTAGCGCCAGTAATGACGGGGCTCGGAAGGGTCGTTGACACGCTCAGACAACGGATCAGGGGTGCATATATCCTCATCGATAGCAAGATAATCCTGAATGGGGATGATGGTCAGCATGGATGACGATCCGAGATGTGAGCGGAGCATTTCCCTGAAAATCCAGCTTTCCGGAGCCTGCGGTGCCTTCCCGGCGGCGCCGAGAACATTGTTGTAGTAATCCTGTGCCCTGTCGCGGTCTGAAACCCACCACGCCCGGAGAGGGCACATGTCGTGGGTAGTTGTCGTGCAGACGCTCCGGTACGGATATTTGCCCACATTACCGAAATGTTCCCCGAAGGCCTTGGGCATCAGTTGCAGTTCGAGCGACAATATGTCCAGTTCATCCATTACCACAGGCACACAGTCGGCAAGCATTCCGAGGTCCTCGGCGCAGGGAAGCATATCGGTGGCACCCACGAGAGCGGGAAGTTTCTTCATTGCCTTTGCATACCAGAAATCATTGTGCCGGCGGTAGAAAAAGTCTTCATAGAGTCCGGCAAACCCACCTTCGCGGGGGGCGTCGATTCTCGGATGGAACCAGTCCTTACGGAGAGGGTCCTCCACAAAGAGGCGCCGGTCGCCGGGGTCATAGCCCCACGAGCGGAGTTCTTCCCCGGAATAGGGCAGCGCAGGGTTGAAATGTCCCTCCTTTCCGCTTTCCCGGGAAACCGGAATCTCCCAGATGCGGAAAAACCCGAGGATATGGTCCAGACGGTAGGCGTCGAAGTATTTTGACATGTTGCCAAGACGGGCTTTCCACCACGCAAAGCCGTCCTTCTCCATCTCGTCCCAGTTATAGGTCGGGAAGCCCCAGTTCTGACCGTCCGAAGAAAAGAAATCAGGCGGGGCGCCGGCCTGCGAGTCCATATTGAAAAGAGATGGGTTCATCCAGCAGTCGGCACTGCAACGGTTCACCCCTATCGGGATATCGCCCTTGAGCATAACCCCATGGGAATGAGCATACTCCACGACTTCCGAAAGTTGCGCATCAAGATGGTACTGGAGGAAAAACCAATACTCCACCTGCTCCGTGTGGTTCTTGCAATACTCATTCACAAGGGCTTCGGAATAGGTGCTGTACCCGTCCCATTTGGTAAAATCCGCAGTGTGGAAGTCATCTCTGAGGGCGCAGAATACAGCATAGGGCAGGAGCCACGAGCGGTTGGTCTTGAAAAATGCTGCGTACCGGGCGGTGTTTTTCAGGCTCTCCCAATTCCGGGCATAACTTTCCCTCAGCAGCCGGTGCTTCTCGGCAATGACCTTCTCGTAATCCACCTGACGGCACAGGTTCAGGCTGCGCTGCGCTTTCCTGTAGGCAGCATCGGTGCTGACTCCGGCGGCGGGCAGGTTCAGATAAATCGGATGCAGCGCGAAGTTGGATATCGGATTATAGGGATATGAGTCGAGATATGTTCCGGTCGCCGTGGTGTCATTGACGGGCAGAATCTGGATTATCTCCAGATTGCACTTTACCGCCCAATCCACCAGGAACTTGATATCGAGAAATTCGCCGATGCCGAAGTCCTCCGTTGAGCGCAGGGAAAAGACCGGTACCGCGACACCGGCTCCCCGGTAGCTGCCGGGGGCCTTGGGATTGTCCAGCCAGGAGTCCTGACGGGCGGGCGTTTGAGTGTCCGCAGGGAGGAGGAAGTGCCATGCTTCTTCAGTGCGGATGAGGCGGCCGTCCCTGAGGACTTCATAATGATAGAGCTGCTTGACTTTGAAGGACGGACGGGGAATATCCACGCTCCACACATCCCCCTCTCCATATTCCATGGGGAATGTTGATGCACCGGTTTTCAGCGCCAGAGATTCCCCCCACTCAGTATGGTAGCGAACGGAAAATTTCATCTTTTCCAGTGGCCCTCCTAGTCGATTGCCTGTTGTTTCCTCTTCCAGTTGAACACGGGAAGAACGAAAGAAATCACGGCCGCACCCACCCAGAAAATGGACACATAGGTGAAGTCGTGGATTTTCACAGTCTCACCTGCCGCATTGACTGTCTCGATGATATGACCGTCGAGAAGCAGACCGGTGACGATATTCTGAAGGCCGGCGGCGGCGTAGGAGGCCATGCCGACGATTCCGAGGGCTGCTCCGGTGGCCTTGCGGGGAACGAGATCGACTGCCATCAGTCCGCCGAGGAAGCTGATGAGGACTCCGATGGCGACTCCGAAGAGCACCATTGAAATGATCATCACAAGGTGGCTGCCTCCGCCGAAGAGGAAGAGCCCGAGGGCCACCGCCTCAAGGATACCGGACACGAAGGCGGGATATTTCCTGTCTCCCTTGAACACCTTGTCGGAAAGCCAGCCTGAGACGACAGTGCCGATAACGCCGAAGATAGGGTTGATACCGATAATTGCGGCAGCTTCCTTGAGTTCATAGCCTCTGGCTTCCTGAAGGAATATGACGCCCCATTCGTTGATGGCGTAACGGCTCATGTACATGAATGCGCTGGCAAGGGCGAGAATCCACACTCCGGGGTTCTTCACCACAAGTTTTTGCAGACGTCTTGTCTCTGCCTGGGCGGCCTTGGCGTTTTCGCCGGCCCTGGCCCTTTGAGCGTCGAGTTCTTCCTGGGTCATCTCGCCCGCAAGCACCTCGATAGGCTTGAGTCCCTTGCTTTCGGGAGTGTCATGCATGCACAGGAGAATGAGGACTATGCCGAGCACACCGGCAAGGGCGGCTCCGAAAAAGCCCCATTTCCAGCCCACGGCCGCTACGATGGAACCCACGAATATGAAGGACAGCCCCTCGCCGATGTTATGTGAGGCGCTGAAGAAACCGTAGTATGTACCGCGGACATTGAGCGGGAACCAGCGGGACAGAGCGATGATAGCGGGAGGTGCTCCCATTGACTGGGCCCATCCGTTTATAGCCCACATTATCGCGAATGCTATGAATATCACGGAATTCGATTCGCCGGCCCCGGCGGCTCTCCCGGAGAGGGAGACACCGAGCACGCCCATCATGAAGTTCATCAGCACTGACACTGTGAGTCCGAGAGCCATGAACCTCTTGATATTGGAACTATCGGCAAGGAATCCGTTGATGAGTTTGCCCACCGCATAGGCCCAGTAGAGACAGGCTCCGATTACACCGAGCTGAGTGGCGTTGAGCAGACCGGCATCGATAAGAGGCTGCTTCATCACGCCCATCGAAAGACGGCAGACATAGTAGAGAGCGTATCCAAATGTGCCTGCGAGGAAGGACTGCATCCTGCAACTCCTGTACACTTTGTCCGCCCTGTCGGCAGGGAGGGCATTGGCTGACGGAGCGCTTACTTTAAAAAATGAAGTTATTGTTCCCATTATGTGTAAATTTATTTATGACTTTCGAAGAGAAATACAAAGATAGCAAAAATATCAGGCACACTTTCTTTTTCGGAAAATAAGTCTTAAATTTGCCGGAACAGAACAAATAAAAAATATTATGGCTTACAAAATTTCATCAGACTGCGTAGCATGCGGAACTTGCCAGAGCGAGTGTCCCAGCGGCGCCATTTCAGAGGGTGATATTTACAAGATCGACCCTAACGTTTGTATTGATTGCGGAACTTGTGCAGAGGCTTGCCCCATGGGCGCCATCTCTCCCGCAGAATAATCGGACGGACAAAGGCGTCAAAATACAGAGGCCGGCAACTCGCCGGCCTCTTTTGTTGTTTGCGCAAAACGCGAGTGACTCGCGTATTGCGCAAAGTCAGATGACTTCGATGTCCCGGGAGAGGATCCAGCCCTTGCGGCCGTCCTGGATTCTGATGTTGGTCCACGCTCCGACATTGTCGAGAACCTGCACCTTGGTTCCTTCGTGAAGGACGAACAGGTCGGAGGCGGAGTCGGATGAAGGAGAACTCTTGACTGAAGAGACCGGTCTGAGAACCACGGCGGAATCGGCATTGTGATAGTCCGATTTCTGTGAGGATGCGAAGGCAAGGGAGCCGGCGGCAAGAGCCATGAGCACTATTGCACTGAAGAAGCCTGTTTTCCTGACAGCGCTGTTCCGGCCCAGGATGAAGAGCAGGGACATTGCGGCGGCAGCGGCAAGGAAAATGAAAAACCACAGGGCCCATCCGTTGGAGGAAGTGGAATATGAGAAATCCTTAAGCCATTTCTTCAGGAAGAATTCAGGGACCGATTCGATATCGTCCAAGGTGAATTCCCTGGCTATGGCAAGATTGTAGCGTGCATCTTCATAAGAGGGATCAATCTTCAGGGCCCGTTCGAAGTGCAGGACAGCCTTGCCGTACTGCATGGTCTTGAAATACGCATTGCCGAGATTGTACTCCATCTTTGCGGACATGAAGCCGGTGTTGTAGAGCTGTTCGAACCCTTCCAGCGATTCCTCCCAGTTGCCTTCGGTGTACTGAGTACAGGCTCGCGTCCAGAGAGAATCGACATAATCGGTCGCAGCATAAGCATCCGTGCCTGACAGGGATGCGGCTATTGTCAGGAATGCCGCAACTGCCGCGATTCCTGAATTTCGGGATGATGAATGTTTCATTGATGCATCTATTGCGGATATTGTCGCGAGAGCCTTGTCATAATGGGACTTCATCGCGCTGTGACCGCTGCTCGGGCAGTAGCGCGCCTCGTCGCAGGCAGACAGTAGTTGCTTCAAGTCGTCGATGACAGCGGAAGGTACTCCGCTTGAAGAAAGCCTCTCCTGAATGCTATCCTGCGAAAGCTCCGCAACCTTCAGATTGAACTTGTCCGCCACGAAACCGAGCAGAGCCTTGTGAAGCTCCTCATAGAAAGCCGAATAGAGGTCCTTGTCAAGGAATATGGCGGCTGTGCGCAGACGAGAGAGCGCCATCTTGGAGGCCTTGCGGACTTTGGCCCCGACCACATCACTCCTGCGCCTGCGGATCCAGACGATACCAGCCCATGCGAGCCCCCAGAGAAGCACTATGCATGCAATCAGTATCCAGAAAAGTCCGGAGAACACGAAGAATTCCGGTTCAGCGGTGAGAGCGTCATCTTTGGTGCAGATATAGCGGATGTCCTCATTGAGGGTCTTCACGCCTTTCTTGCTGACGATACCGGTGCTCACCACTGTGGAACCGGCTCCGGTCTCGGTCCCCCTCTCCACATGAATTTCGAGAGGTTGGGTCTTGAGAGTCACATAACTGTGGCTGTCGGTATCATAGTATGTATAACTTATCGGCTCTATGGTGAAGTCCCCGTGCGAGCGGGGGATGAAGGGGAATTCGTAGATTTTGGTGCCCGATGTCGCCCCGGACGCCTTGTCGATTCTCTCCTGTGCCTTCACGTCATATACCTCGAAATCAGGAGGGAATGATACCTTGGGAGTCTCGAGAAGGGATATGTTGCCCTTGCCGGAAACCGTGAGGATGAGCGAACCGGCCTCGTGGGCGGCTATACTGCTCTCGGACAGTTTGGCCCCTACAGCGAATTTTCCGACTCCGCCGTAGAAACTCTGCGGAGCCCCCGCCGGAAGCGGATTGACCTTGACAACCCGTCTGGGAGTCGCGACTCTCTTGCGGATTGTGGCATAATCATCAAAGAATCCGTCGAAAATGCTGCCGGTGTTGCTATAGCGGCGCACGTCGATTCTGCACACCATCTCAGCGGGGTCAATTTCGATTTCGCCGGCCTTCTGCGGGATTATCACATACTGCTTGATGACGGCACTGTTCATGATGTACCCGTCCACATTCTCCCTCTCGAACTGGATATTGCCGTCGGGGGTTATGTCCTGACTCCAGAATCCGTTGAATCCCGGAAGTTTCACATCCTCCAGGTTGGTGAGATTGTAGCCGGCGTTGTAGAGCTTCAAAGTGACGGTTATCGGCTCGCCGACCACAACCGAACTGCGGCTGAGGAACATTTTCATGTAGAGGTCATCGCTGCCGATATCACCGGCGGACTGGGCCTGCCCGGGATTGACCCGCTGGCGCGCGGTCTGCTGATTATTGCTGCTCTTCTGATTTTCCCCGGTCACATCCGGGCTGGAGCCGGTATTGTTCCTTTCTCCGCTGACAACCTCAATACTGACATTTCCGGAAGTCCACTGTTCACCCTTCACATCGACAGTGGCCGTGGGCAGGTTGATGACACCGGCAGCGCGGGCCTCGACTATATATGTGAAAGATTTGGTTATGCTGGTGGTCCTGTTGCCGTTGATGATGGAAATGCTGGTGGAGGATCCCGTCTGGGGCCCCCATACGACCATTAGGTCAGGTCCGCACTCCCATGAGAAATTGCTTATCCGGCTTTCGCCCTCGATGGTGAAAACTATGTTGAATTGCTCTCCTACAGCCACCACCCTGGGGGCCTGCACCTTGATTGACTGTGCGGAAAGGCTGAATGCCGAAATGGCCGCAGCCACTATTGCTATGAACAGTTTTTTCATGATATCTACCAATTCTTTTCCCTCTGACGGGACTTCATTGCAGCAGCTTTCTCAGCTTTCACCTTTTCCTGGGTTTCCTTTTCCTTGTCCTGAATGGCCTGGAGCATCTGCTGGGCGGCCTGGGGAGTTATCTGGGCTTCACCACCTTGGGGATTCTGCTGATTCCGGTCCTGATTCTGCTGGTCTTTGTCCTGGTTTTGATTCTGATTCTGCTGGTCCTGATTCTGATCCTGGTTATTCTGGTCCTTATTTTGATCCTGATTCTGCTGGTCCTGGTTCTGATCCTGGTCCTGCTGGTCTTTGTTCTGGTCCTGATTCTGTTGGTCCTGATTCTGATCCTGGTTCTGGTCCTGCTGATTCTGCTGGTTTTCCAGCATCTTCCGGGCATAAATGTAATTCTCCTTCGCCTGAAGGTCGCCGGGATTGCGGAGCAGACTTTGCTTGAAAGCCTCCACCGCATTCTTGTAATCCTTCATCTGAAGCGCAATGTCACCGAGATTGAAGAAATACTCGTCCCCGTACTCCGGATGCACAGCCGCTTCTTCCATGACAGCTTGAAGATATTTTGCGGCTTCAGCCATGCCCTGAGCGTTCCCCTTGTTCATTTTATACAGCGTACCGGCAAGGTCATAGTTCGCCGTGAACGAGGTGGAGTCCTT
Organism: Bacteroidales bacterium; assembly: GCA_024401675.1. Lineage (GTDB taxonomy): Bacteria > Bacteroidota > Bacteroidia > Bacteroidales > UBA932 > Cryptobacteroides. The sequence continues at coordinate 13,577 of JAKSKQ010000002.1, forward strand.
GACAAGAGCCTTGCGGAAATCAATCTCCGCCTCCTTGAGATTATCTTTCTTCATCTTCCGCATACCGCTGCGTACTTCGTGGCGGTCAATGGGTCCCCGGGCAGTCACTGTAACTGCCGGAATGATGAATAGTATGGTCAATATCAAAAACTTGCGCATATCCTAAAACATTTTTCTTCCGCTGCGGCGGGACCCGATCAGTGGAATTGCACACAAAAGTGCCAGTGCCACGGCAAAGAAGTACATATAGTATTCTTCATATTCCTCGAACACGACTGATTTGAATGTTTCGTCCTCCAGCGAACGGATGCCCGCCACTATTTCATTGAGTCCGAATTCCGAATTGCCGGCCCTGACATAGGCTCCGGAACCTGCGCGGGCTATGTCCTGAAGTGCTTTTTCATCGAGATGTGTGACGACTGTCTTCCCGTCACGGTCCTTGAGGAGTTCGCCTCCGATCGGAATGGGCTTGCCTTCGGGGGAACCGATGCCGATAGTGTGAATCCGTATGCCCATTTCCGCAGCCTGGCGGGCCGCGGCAACTGCATCGTCCTCATGGTTTTCACCGTCGGTAATGATGATGACCGCACGGCTCTTCTCGCTCTGGGCGCTGAACGAACGGATTGCCAGATTGATGGCGGAGCCTATGGCTGTACCCTGCACGGGGACCGATTCGGTACTGATGCTTGAAAGGAACATCTTCGCTGACACATAGTCGGTGGTGACAGGAAGTTGGACGAATGCGTCCCCGGCGAACACAATCAGCCCGATACGGTCATCGTGAAGTTGGTCGCACAGCCTGCCGATTGCCAGCTTGGCCCGCTCCAGGCGGTTGGGCGAATAGTCCTCGGCCAGCATTGAATTGGACACATCCAGAGCAATCATTATCTCCGCGCCCCTCTTCTCGTGCTCGCGGAGTTTCGCGCCCATCTGGGGGCGGGCAAGCCCTATCACGAAAAAGAAGAATGCCAGACTCAGAAGGCTTACCTTCACCCAGCCCTTGGCCCTGGATGCAGACGGCATCAGCGATTCGACAAGGCCGGAGTCGCCCAATTTTCCTATGCGGCGGCGACGCAGTTTCAGTGACACTGCATAAAGGACCGGAAATACCGGAACCAGTATGAGCAGGAATAGATATATGGTGTTTGCAAAAATTATCATATCAGTTTCCTTGTGGCGAAATGTTCAATCAAGAATGAAAGAAGCAGGCATATCAATGCGGCAAGGCCCCATTTTCCGAAAAGTTCCTGATAGACGGGGAAACTGTCCACGGTTGTTCTGGTCTTCTCCATATCGTTGATTTCGGAATAAATCTCCATCAGTTTGGTGTTGTCGGTGGCACGGAAATATTTTCCGCCGGTCCCGGACGCTATGCTGCGGAGAAGGTTCTCATCAATCTCGACTTCTATGTTCTGCATCTCGATTCCCCACGGAGTCATCACCGGGTAGGGAGCGGTTCCGTTCGCGCCGACGCCGATTGTATAGACCTTGACTCCATAGGTCTTGGCTATCTCGGCGGCCATTTCAGGCGAAATCTCGCCGCGGTTGTTGACACCGTCAGTAAGCAATATCACTACCCTGCTCTTCGCATCCGAATCCTTGATGCGGGCAACCGCGGTGGCAAGGCCGTTGCCTATCGCGGTGCCGTCCTCGATGAGGTCGGTCTGCACTTCTTTCATCATGTTGATGAGAGTGGCACGGTCGGTGGTCAAGGGGCACTGGGTGAAACTCTCCCCCGCGAAAACCACTATTCCCATACGGTCTGAAGGTCTCTGGGAAATGAATTCAATCGCAATATCCTTCGCGGCGCTGAGTCTGTCTGGGTTGAAGTCACGGGCAAGCATACTTGAAGACACGTCCATGGTGAGCACTATGTCTATGCCCTCGGTATCCACCGTCTGCATCTGCTGGCTTGACCTCGGACGGGCCAATGCGACAATAATCAGAGCAATCGCGGTCACAAAAAGCGCGAATGGTATGTGGCGGACTATCTGCATCGGCGAAAAGCCTCCCTTGAGCCAGGGAGTTATGAAGCTTACCCTGAAATGGGGGTTCCTTTCCGTCAGTTCAAGATAGACGTAGTGCGCCACGAGAAGCAGCGGAATCAGTTCTAGAAAAAGAAGTTTCGGATATTCCAGGAACATAACTATAGTGTGGCAGCCTCCTGCTGCTGCATTGTGTCATCCTTTTCATTTTCCAGGTCTTCCTGGTAGGTCGTGGTGACGAAACGCACTGCGAGCGGCACCGCACCAGCTGCGGCATCGCGGCTGGCTATATGCTTGGCGAATTTCACGAAATCGCTTTCCTCGAAGAGGCTCTTGAGTTCGCTGTAAAGTTCCGGAGTGAGGTCCTTGTCGGAAAGGGCGTCGAAAATCTCGGCAGTAGTCATTTCCATCGCGCCGAATCCGTAGCGGGAAGCGATGTATTCACGGAGAGTGTCGGTGACTCCGGAGAAGAAAAGTTTCTGTTTTTCAGGCTCCCAGAGTTTGTCGCCGCGGTATTTGTCGAGCTTGCGCAGGGCCACTATGTGCGCCGGTTCCTTTTTCTCGCCTTCAATTTTGCGGCGGCGCAGGGCGATAATCCAGCGGATCAGGAAATAAATCGCGACTGCCAGTGCCAGACCCCCGCCTATCCATGGAGCGAGTTCGGAGAATGTGACCGGATAGTTGATATGGGGCTTGATGTCGTGGGGTGTGAATGTCGCGGTATCGACAGGCATATCCCACACGCTGAGCCACTGGGTGTCGAACACCAGAGTATCGGGGCCGGCCCCGGGACTGAGCAGGACAAGGGCCACAGGAGGCAGTTCGTACAGCCCTTCATCAAAAGAGGTAAGGACCACAAAGCCCTCAATATCACGGCTGCCGGCTTTCCCATGCACGGCAGTAGTGTCGAGAAGCCACGGTGTGATGACCTCGACTCCCTCGGTGAAACCTTCGCTCCAGTCGGGAAGGGCGATGGCACTGCTGTCCGGAATATCGTATATGCGGAATCCGTAGCGCATCTGGTCGCCGATCAGTATCGAATCCCTCTCCTGAAGTTGTTCGAGGAATGCGGCATTCTCCCTTGTCCGGGGAGATGCTTTCCTCCGTGCATCGAGAGAAAGTGAGCATACGGTCAGGACGGCCAGAGCAACTGCGCAAATCTTTCTGTTCATCGGTAAATGTTCCTATCGTTGTTTGAAAAACAGCATCAAAGCTTTGACATAGTCTTCATCCGTGGAGATGGAGGCGCTGTCCACATTGTATTTGAGAAGCATGCGCCGGAGTGCATCTTCCCCTGCGGCAGCCCACTCGCGGTAGAGTTGGCGCACCGAAGGCGAATCAGTGTCCACCCAGGCCCCTTTTCCGGTCTCCGCATCCTTCACATGGATGAGGCCGGCCTTCGGCAGTTCCTTTTCCAGAGGGTCGTAAACCCGGATGACGGACAGGTCGTGGCGGCCGGCTGCAACCTTGAGGGCGGCCTCATAGCGGGGAGAGCCGTCAGAGTCTGTATCCAGCATATCGCTCAGAAGGAAGGCGGTGCATTTCTTCTTTATCGCATTGGTAAGGAAATGAAGGGCTTCGCTGATATCGGTGCCGTCCGACTCGGGAGTGAACTCCAACATCTCGCGGATGATGTGCAACAGGTGGCTGCGGCCTTTCTTCGGAGGGATGAATTTCTCCACTTTGTCGCTGAAGAAAAGCGCCCCCACCTTATCGTTGTTCAGAGTTGCCGAAAAGGAGAGGACCGCCGCGATTTCGGCGAGTCTGTCCCTCTTGGTGGAAGTCCGGGTCCCGAAAAGTCCGCTTCGGGACACATCCACCATCAGAACCACAGTGAGTTCCCTTTCCTCCTCGAATATCTTCACATAGGGTGCACCCAGACGGGCGGTGACGTTCCAATCCATATTGCGCACGTCATCACCCCACTGGTATTCCCTGACCTCGCTGAATGCCATTCCCTTGCCCTTGAAGGCGGAATGGTATTCACCGGCGAAGATCTGGTGGGAGAGAGCCCTGGTGCGGATCTCTATCTTCCTTACTTTCTTGAGTAATTCAGTCGTTTCCATTAAGGAACTTCTACAGCATTGATGATTTCGGCGATAATCTGCTCGGTGGTCATGTTCTCGGCCTCGGCTTCATAGGTGAGTCCGATACGGTGACGGAGCACCTGGTTGCACACGGCCCTGACGTCGTCAGGAATCACATAACCTCTCCTGTGGATGAAGGCATAGGCCTTGGCCGCAAGTGAAAGGGAGATGCTGGCACGGGGTGATGCACCATAGGAAATGAGGTTCTGGAGTTTTGCGAGATTGTACTCCTTGGGATTTCTGGTCGCGAACACGATATCGACTATGTATCTTTCGATTTTCTCGTCCATATACACATCACGCACGACCTCCCTCGCACGGATGATGTCCACGGGCTTGAGTATGGCTGTGGCGTGGGGGAATTCTCCCGAATTGTTCATCCTGACAATGAGTCTCTCCTCTTCCTTTCTGGGATAGTTCACCACTACCTTCAGCATGAAACGGTCCACCTGAGCCTCGGGGAGCGGGTATGTACCTTCCTGCTCCACGGGGTTCTGTGTCGCGAGGACAAGGAACGGCTCCGGAAGTTTGAAGGTCTTGTCGCCGATGGTGACCTGACGCTCCTGCATCGCCTCGAGAAGGGCCGACTGCACCTTGGCGGGTGCGCGGTTGATCTCGTCCGCAAGCACGAAGTTGGCGAAGACGGGGCCCTGCTTGATCTGGAAGTCCTCGGTCTTCTGGGAATAGATCATGGTACCGATTACATCCGCAGGCAGAAGGTCCGGAGTGAACTGGATACGGGAGAACTTCGCATCCACTGCGGATGCGAGAGTGTTGATGGCCAGAGTCTTGGCAAGACCGGGCATACCTTCGAGCAGAATATGTCCGTTGGCAAGAAGGCCGATGAGCAAGTTCTCCACCAGGTCTTTCTGGCCGATGATCACCTTGTTCATCTCGATTGTCAGAAGGTCCACGAACGAACTTTCCTTCTGGATACGGTCGTTGAGTTCCTTGATGTTGATGTTGTCCATTTGTTATTTAAATTTAACTAACTTTGCAAACCTGTTCCGGCAAGCCGGAAAACGCAAATTTAATAATTTTTCCGATGCGTTATATTATCGAACTTTCCTATGACGGCTCCGCTTTCTGCGGCTGGCAGGTGCAACCGTCCGTACCCACTGTCCAGGGACTCATCGAGGAGTCGCTGGGGCGCCTTCTCAGAGCTGAGCGGGTGCCCGTCACTGGGGCTGGAAGGACCGACACCGGAGTCAATGCAGTGGGCTACCGCGCACATTTTGACTGGGAAGGTCCGCTTCCCTGCACATGCGCCGAACTTACATACAAATTGAGTGCCATACTGCCCGACCAGATAGTGGTCCACTCTGTCCGCGAGGCTTCCGGGGAAGATTTTCACGCCAGATTCTCCGCTACAGGAAGGACTTACAAATATTTCATTCATTTCAATAAAAATCCCTTCGTGCAGAGGTATTCCTGGTACTGCCACTATCCGCTGGATATCGATGCGATGAACGAGGCCTGCGCCTGTCTTCTCGGCACCCATGACTTCAGCTGTTTCGAGAAGAAAGGCGGCAACAACGCAACCTCCATCTGCACGGTGACCGAGGCCAGATGGGAATACTACACCCCCGGCTGCATAGACATCCTGGGATATCCTGCCGATGACAAGTATCTGGTCTTCACTATTTCCGCCGACCGCTTCCTGAGGAACATGGTCCGGGCCACGGTGGGTTCGATGGTCGAAGTCGGCCGCGGCCGCCGCGCTCCGGGATGGATAGCCGAACTCATGGAAAGCGGCACACGCTCCGACGCCGGCGAATCAGTCATCGGCGAAGCCCTCTTCCTCACGGAAGTCAGGTATTAGACCGCCAGGGCGATGAGGCCGGCGGCAAGGGCAAGTGCAACATTGACCGCCTTGGCAAGGATGAAGGAACGGGGGGACTCGGCCAGCAGTGGAAGACCGGCGTGGCCGTCCTGAGAAATGCAACTGGCGAGGAGGACCGGCAGCGGAATGACTCCGCTTGCGAAAAGTGTGACGAAGACAAGGTGCGGGCCGGATTCCGGAATGATGCCCACAAGGGCGGCAATCACCACCATCAGGACCAGATTGTCGCTGACCCAGCCGGATATATCGACAAATTCCATTCCGATATTGATAAGGAGGAGCACGCCGAGGGTCCAAGCGAACACTTTCGGAAGATGCTTTCTGATTATATGTCCCCAGAGGTGTCCCTCCACAAAATGGTCGGAAGCGAAAATCAGCACTGCAAGCACCGCAAGCGACAGCAGCGCGAACATCACATTCATCCAGTCCTCGCTCAGGAGATTGATGCCGCCTTCGACGGCCTCCTCCTCACCGTGCCCGTGTTCGAGCATGCCGAAGGCAAGCGCCGCGATGAAAACTGCGACTCCGGCAAACATCAGGATGCGTTTGGCTCCGAAATGCCTGCCGCCGTGGTGATGTCCGGGATGAGGGCAGTGACACGGGTCCTCGCAACAGTCCTCATCGTGCAGGTCCAGGCAGGCCGCGGCATCAGAGCGAAGCAGCGGCGTGCAGGCACATTTCCCGCCACGCGTACGGATAAGGTCCACCACATATCCGGTGACAATCGCGACGATGACCAGACCGACGGTAATCCAGAGTGTCGTGTCCGGGAACATGGCCAGCATCACGAAGGACTCGTCGCCCATAGTGGCAATCATCATTGCCACAAGAGCCCCGAATGTCACGAGTGAATGGCTGTAGAGCGACACGACAGCGAAGCCTCCCATACAACCGGGAACCGCGCCGAGCAGTGCGGCCAGCACAATCTGCCCGATGTGATTGCGGGACAGTCTGGTAAGCATGGCGCCCCTCGATTCGATGTTGAGGCACTCTATCATCATCATCATTATTATGACGAGTCCGGTGATGAGTATGGCTCCGGAAAGGGATTCAAGTATGCTGTGAAGAATCATAATATCATTCGATGACGCCGACCACGAAAAGATTGACAATCGGCCTTGCGGGACAGTTTGTATATAAGGAAATTATGAACGGAAGGTCATCCCCGCCCTTGAGATGGGAGGTGTCGCAGTGCACGGCAACTTTGCCGGAAGCTCCCGGTCTTACCGGAGAGTCGGACTTCACGGAAAGTCCCGGAGTATCAGAATTGGCGGCATAAATGACAATGTCTTTCCTGCCGGTGTTGCTGAACTCGAACACGGCATCCACCTTGTCGCCACGGTGGATTTTCCCGACGGAGAAATTGCTGTCCTTGAACATTATCTTTGCCGCGGCATCCTTCTCCTCCTTTGTCATGGAAGAAAAATTCTCCTTGGTGATTGCCCAGAATCCTATTTTGAGCCCTCCGGTGGCGGTGGCCCAGTAATAGTTCTTGCCCCATTTGTCCCTGGAGGCCTTGACTGTGACAGTGATGTCGGCAGTGCCTCCGGCAGGAATCTCCGAAGGCTCGACCTTGACAGTGAGGCAGTCCGACACGCCGCTGAATGAAAGCGTTTTCGGCGCCGATGCGAAATTCGCGACCTTGACGGTCGTGCTCTTGTAGCGTCCCTGCTCGAGATTCCCTACCTTCACATCTGCGCTCTTGAAGCCGAAATCCCCGCTCCTGACAGGATACGCCTCTTCAAGGGAAAGGGCTTTGGTATGGCTCACGCCGCGGATTCTGAGAATTACCGGTTTCTTCTCGGTGGACAGGTACATGGTCAGGGTCTTGTCGAAGGGAATGGGGCCTTCGTTGTTGGAATATGTGACCGAAACAGTACCGTTCCCTCCGGGCGCGATGGCACCTTTGGTCCATTTCACATCAGTGCAGCCGCAGGATGTGTTGACACTGACAATCTCGACATTTTCCTTCGATTTGTTGGAAAGGGTGAAATTGCAGGACACAGGACCGTCGGAGAGCAGGATATCCCCGAAATTATAGACAGTCCTGTCCATCACCAGAGAGGAGCCCACGGAAATATCCTGGGCGGCAGCCATCCCTGAAAGCAGCGCACAAAGAGCCAGAAGTGCAACAGAAATACGTTTCATATTCATCCGCATATCAAAAAAGGCCGACCTTTCTGGTCGACCTTTTTGTGTGGTGCCACCGGGAATCGAACCAGGGACACAAGGATTTTCAGTCCTTTGCTCTACCAACTGAGCTATGGCACCGATTTGGGAATGCAAAGATATGCAATAATTTCGATACTGCAAATTTTTTTTGGCTCCTGAATTCGAGATAAAAAGTTTGCGCAAAACGCGAGTGACTCGCGTTTTGCGCAAACTTTCAAGAGGGTTCGGATGAGATATTTATATCTTCCGGAAATTGTCAATGGCCATACGGAAACCGTCCATCATGGCGCAATCGTCGCCCTTGACGGCCATATAATCCACTCCCCTGCGTTTCCATGCAGCATAATCGCCGCCCAAAGCCGCACCAAGAAGTTTGCCGGCAGCCTTGGTCTTCCGGGCCACCTCATCATATACTGCACACAGTTCGGGGTCGTCCCATCTGCCGTGTTTGTCCATTGATGCGGATAGGTCATACGGTCCCACAAGTACGGAGTCCAGCCCATCGAGCGCAAGAATACGGTCAAGGTCACGCACTGCATCTATGTGTTCAATCTGGAGAATGACAAGCGGGTCATGTTTGGACTTCTCCCAATATTCATCGACATCCCACGCTCCATACCCTATTCCACGGCGGAATCCGCACCCGCGATTGCCGGCAGGCGGATACTTCATCGCCGCAATTGCATCTGCAGCCTCCCCGGCATTCATCACCATAGGGATGATGATTCCAGCAGGGCAGAAATCAATCACTTTCTTTATTTCGGTATGACTTGAATCCGGCACTCTCACGAAGGCGGCGCAATCAGTGCCGCGAACGGCCATGATGTGCAACATCTCCGTAGTGCGGTCCAGCTCGCCATGTTCCCCGTCAATGAAGACGAAGTCGAAACCGGCAGCAGCCACAAGTTCTGTTATTGCGGGGTCGGACATTGTCACAATGCCGCCAAGAGGACATTTGCCTGCCTTGACCTTCGCAAGAAATTTTTCAAGATTATTTATTTCCATGGAATATTTTTGTTAAAATGAATCCGATTATGAATATGACTGATGTTCCGAACACGACCACAAGGTACTCGTGAATAGGAGACTTGAATACCGGCAGGCTCATATATGCAATAACGGCCAGGCCGGCTATGACGGCGACAATCGAAGCGATGCGGTCGGGTTTCCGGCATACAAGCGAGAGCAGGAACAGTCCGAGCATACCGCCGCTGAAGATGGATGCCAGTTTCCACCATGCATCCAGGATGCCGTCCACGCTCATCATCGCAAGGCCGACACCTATGCCGAGAGCCCCAACGACAGCAGAGGTCAGATAAAGTACTCTCATGTGCTTTTTACCATCTTCCGCAGAGGGGAAAAGTTTCTGATAAAAGTCTGTGAAGACAATGGTGGCTGACGAGTTGATGCTTGTCGCCACGGTGCTCATTCCGGCGCTGAACAAAGACGCAATCACGAGTCCTGTCACGCCTGCGGGCAGACCGTGCACGATGAAATACGGGAACACCTTGTCGGCTGTGGTACCGGCAGGAAGGAGTTCAGGGCAGGCGGAGTAATACGAGAACAGAGCTGTCCCTATGTAAACGAATATTGCCGCCACCGGAATATAAAGGAGGCCTCCGAAAAGTGTTCCTTTCACAGCTTCGGCAGTAGTCTTGGCAGTCATGTACCGCTGTACATAGTTCTGGTCTATTCCATAATTCTGAAGATTCATGAAAATTCCATAGAGCATCACGACCCAAACTGTCGGTTGTGAAAGAGTCAGGGCTGTACTTCCAAGGCTGAACTTATGATTGGCTGCGGCTATTGAAAAAACCTGGGATGGTCCTTCCGGCATGCCCCAAGTGATGATTACTGCGCATGCTATCGCTCCGACAATCAGGATAATTCCCTGGATGGCATCAGTCCAGACGACGGCGGAAATGCCGCCAAGAATCGAATAGACCAGAGTAATCAGACCGGTCACGATTATCACCATTCCGATGTCCCAACCGAACATGGTGTTTATCGGAAGAGCCAGCAGAAGCAGGATGGAACCGACACGGCAGACTTGCGTTAGAAGGTAGCAAACAGCCACATAGCAGCGTGCCCAGTATCCATATTTCAGTTCGAGGTATTGATAAGCGGAGACGCTTCCGACACCACGATACAAAGGGATGAATACTTTTGCCGCAAGAATAGTGGCAATCGGAATCATCAGGCTGAACACCATCTGGTTCCAGTTGCCGGCATACGATCCACCCGGAAGTCCGAGGAAACTGATCGAGCTCACGAATGTAGCGAAAATCGACATGCCGACCACCCAGGCCGGGATAGAGCCCTCCGCCTTTGTGAATGCAGAAGCGCCCTTCTTGCTCTTCTTGTAGAAGGAGCAGCCAAACAGAGCCACGCCTCCCACGAAAACGAAGAAAATGAGATAGTCCCAAAAAGAAAGTTCCATTATTTCCTAAAATCTTTGATTCTGAAAAACAGCATCATGTTTCCGTCATGTTGTCTTATCGGCAGCCCCTCCGCCACCGGACATGCGGCCCTTACCACACCGACTATGTCATTGCCATCAAACATCCAGTCTGGATACTGGAATCCATGGAAGAACGGGTCGGGGTCATACAGCACCTTGTCATTGACAACTGTCCAATTTACCATATCATCAGATGAGAGGAGCACAAGACGGTTTCTGATATTCCCGTGATTGAGATCTGTGATTCCATCATGTCTGACAATTTTCGGAAATCCCGTATCCGGGTTTGACAGAGCCCAGTATTTGTCAGAAACCTCATCATATCGTATGACGAACTTCACCCCACCGCCGGGCATCTTGATTGAAAAGTCTTTTGCCGCATAATCGAGTTTATCTATGCCGCTGACCTCGAATCTTGTCGCGTATTCCGTAGTCCAATAGGATTTGGTGCGGAGGACATCATATATCGTTCCGTCCCTGCCGACGACAATGTTGCCTTCAATCAGTCCGGCCATGATATAGTCGTCCACAGGATAGCTCAGTTTGTCAACAGCATTGGTGGCGACCCAGGAAGACGCGTCCAGCAAGTCCGCATCCGAAGGAGCCGATATCACGAACGGGCGTTTGTACTCGTCCAGGTCAGCATAGCGTTCACAGGCTTTCCAGATGCGCCCGCCACTCTCCACCACAGGTGTGGAAATCGTACTGCAATCCCCTTCGAAAATTATCACCGGAGACGTCCATGTAAGTCCGCTGTCATCCGAACGGAGGATATAAAGGTTCATGTGGTTTGAGCCGAGCCCCATAAGGTAAAGACTCCCCTTGTGCACGAAGAGAGTGAACATGTTGACCACCAGATTCTTCTGAGAATTGTACACCCCTTGTTTCCGCCATGTGACGCCCTTGTCCCCGGAAATGAAAATATCCGGACCGGTGTTTCCTCCACTTCCGGTACACATAGCCAGATAATTACCACCGGGCAGGACGACAAAACTCACATTGTTGATTTTGGCGCTCGGACGCGGGGACGAAGCCTCTGTTATCTTCGCATCGCCGTATGTTTTGACATTGTTTACGGTTATCTTGGGAGCGATGACCATCGCGGAATGAGTTGACATCTCGGGACGGGGTATCCTCACACCCGCCTTCTTGGATTTGCCCACATACTGATGAAGGTAATAGGTGATTTCCCCGACACGGAATGATTTGCCATAGGCTTTCCATTCCTCACTTTCAAGGTCCTTGCAGTCCGAAGCCACAAAGACAGCAGCCGCCGAGCCGGCACGCACCCACTCCGGTCCCGGATTCTCCACGAGGCTGACGGCATACTTGGCAACTCCACCGCACGCGCTCACCACCGAAGCGTCAAATTCGTAATTGCTGTTCTGCGGAAACACCTCCGGCTCTGAAGGATTGCATATCGTCCTGACATCTATCAGATTTCCCTGGACCTGCACCTCGTCAGAGGGGAGAGTACCTGTCCACTCCGGTCCCGAGTACGGCTGCGGAGCGGGGCCGGCCGGTTCCTTATTGCAAGCAGACACCAGCAATATCAGAATAGAAATGACTATTGACATGTTTTTCATTTTACTTCTATATTTATTTCACGCACCACATCCTTCGGGCCGGAAGGCGTGTTGGTTCTGCCGACGAAAACGACCTTGTAGTTGCCCGGAGCATTGAACACATACTTGTACATGGAAGGCATGACATCGGACTCTCCCTTTATTGTCACCGGCTTGTCGGCATCGATTGTCTTGCCGGTCCGGTAAATTTCCGGGGTAACCGCATAGGCATGCCGTTCTCCGATTGGCTTGCTGGTGGAAGTGAACTTGATGGAATTCAATGTCTTGTTCCAAGTGGGCTTGGTACTGTCATTGTTATCCGCATAACTTTTCCCGACAATGAACGGGAAGGACGTCTGCGACTGTGTGAACAGGGTAGTCGAAACTCCCTCCGATGTCATATTTATCGTAAATTCATTGACATAGGCTGTTGTCCTTACCAGATTGGTCTTGCTGTAATCAGCGACATCGTAGAAAAATGCGAAATACACAGGTCCCTTTCCGTCACAGAAAGCATCGTTGACATTTTGCACGCCAGAACTTACAAAACCGGTATTGTCTGTAGGAGTGACGGTATCTGTCTTGTCTGTTGCGAAAATGAAACGGCTGGAAATGTCCGTCCATTTTGCAGCAAGGATGGCTTCTTCTGTACCCGCTCCGGAATAATCCGCAGAATATTTTATTGAAAGCGGATCCTGGTCCCCGGCCTGGAGGTGTGTCCTGAATGACATTGAAACATCGGCGAAAACCACTCCGCCACCTTCACGCTTGTCCCACTCGTGTGACGGCTCGCCAGACCAGAAGTCAACCACATCCGGAGTGCCTTCGAAACGGAACACGACTTCCTCACCGGCAGAGACAGAGGCTGTCTTCGCGGTAACATTGAAATCGGTCGGAAAGACAAAACTCTCCAGGCTCAATTCAACCGGCAGCCGGTAACTGCAATTCGACCTGAAAGTGACAGGAGGAAGATGCATGACAGAATAGGCGCCGTTCTCAGTATCCAGCCTCAAGGAAAGGTCATCGGCCGGGTGGGAACCGGGAGCGACAATCATATAGACTTTCCGGGCGGTCCCGGACAAGACAGGTCTCTCATCAAATCCCAGCACAACGGTGTTGGACGGTTTTTCCACCTTTAAGGAAGGAGTTCCGGATGTGATGTCGAATTTTCCTTCAAGAGCGAGCGGGGATGTGGCGGAAGAAATACTCACACGTTCAATCTCCGGCATATACTGGCCGCTCATCTTCAGAGATAATTCCACAACAGCCGGGTAGCCTGTAAAATCGAAGCGCACACCTTCCTCCGCGTCATCAACCGCAGGTACCGAATACATGAAGAACTTCTTCCCTATATGCGACATGTCATCCGCAACGGACTGCGTCTGCTGGGACGGGATTGACATACTCAATTGCGAAGGGTCATTGCCCGCACCGGAATCGAAGGGGAAATAACTGAAATATGTCACAGCATCGCTCTTGCGGGGGAAAGCCTGGCCGGAAGTCATCGGTTTGAATATGCACGATGACGGATTTTCCTCTGTCGGTTCTGCAAAATACGGGATATTGGCTCCGTCACCTTCATATGAAGCATAGATACCGACACAATCGGACGAGTTCCATGCAACCATATACTTGTCATCAGAGGGGGAGATGACCGTCTTTACAAAACTTTCGCCCGAGCTGAAACGAACCGGTTCCGGCCAACAGGCAGATGCCGTTTCCTTCACGGTACATCCGGTCAAGAGCAGCAAAAGCGCAAAACAAACTGAATTTCTTTTCATTTCCACTCCTCCGTATTAATTGGGTGCACATTGCCTCCGTCCTCCACCACCTTGATTCTGACGGTTCTGGGCACCTCGATGTTTCCATAGCGGTTAGCATTGATTCCGGAGAAAGTCACATCATACTCTCCTGCCTTTTGATAGGTATAGCGGTAAACAGCCAGACGCGGATCCATCGCCGTCTTGATTGACACGCCTTCGTCTTTTATCACGATGCCTTCAGTCGGGGATACCGGAGCTGACACCGCAGCATATTCTATATCCACCTCCGGCTTGAATTGCGTTCTGAAGGCAATTCTGTGCTTTGACGATGTCGGCATCTGTGGAAGGTTTGACGAACTGCACTGATCATAGTTCTCGATACCGACAATCTGCCATCCTAAAGTATAATGATTGTATAATTCCCTGGTGAGCAACACGGTCCCGCCGTTTATCGTGAAATCCTTGTTGATCCACTGCACCCTGCCATCCGGCTGGGTCTCCTCATCGAAAGCGGTGACCCTGTAGTCCAGACGGAAATACACCGCCCCGCCATCCTTGGGAAAGATATCGTCTATACAGACCTCGCCTGAAGATACGGACTGTCCTTGTGCCACAGGCCAGGCGAACCTGTCCGAAATGTCCGTCCAAGTCGCCGCATTGACTGCTTCTGTGGTATAAATTCCTGAAAAATCAGTGGAATACCGCAGTGCCATATGCCCGGGGTTCATCCCCGGAGTGGATGATGTGGAAGTCTCGGAAACAAAGGAAAGCGACATTGTACCAGGATAAAGGGTGGGATTGTCACGCCCGGCAAAGACATGTCCGAATTCTCCAGAGAAGAACATGATCAGGTCCGGGTTGCCGCCGAGAGTGAAGTTCACCCCCTGGCCGGCCTTCACGACAGAAGGGGCCTCGACGGAAAAATCATCCGGGGATACAAGTTCGTAGTCCTTATTGCAGGCTGAAAAGAGTATTGCACTCAGAGCCGCTGCGATTATCTTGAATCTGGTTATCATTGTATCAATCATTATCTACCATCCCGGGTTCTGTTCAAGGGAAGCGTTAGTACCTATTTCGCGAGACGGGACTGGCCATAATTCATCCTTCGCCTCCACATTGCCGAAATACAGAGCCGCTGACAGGATACAGGTCGCCGTCGATGACGGAAGCATTGACTGAACCTCCTTCATCCTCGGATAAAACACTCCCCAGCGAATCAGGTCATCCTTTCTGGTCAGTTCAAATCCGAGTTCACGAGCGCGTTCGTCCTCCAATGTATCCATAATCAGGTATTTGCCCTCATCAGGAACATCCACGGGGCTTTCCGAGAGGATATCGAATCCGAAAGCCCTGCGACGGACCTGATTCATATACTCATAGGCACGGGCGATGTCCCCCGCATCATTGTCCTCCGGATCACAGGCTACAGCCTCGGCATACATGAGCAGCACATCCGAATAGCGGAGAACCGGAAAGTTCGTAGGTGTCTTGTCCTTGGCGCGGGGTTTTATTATCTCGTAACTTCTCCTGAACTTCCCGCAGCACCTTTCCCATATCACAGATGAAGGTTCAATCACATTGCCATTGTCATCATATTGGAAATCAGCTATTGTCCAGTCCCTGCGGGTGTCTCCCTCCTCAAAAAGTTCATAGAAATATCTTGTGGACCTGAGACAGCCGATGGATATGCCGACTTCTTCGGAATAGGTCGAGTTGTTGAAGAACACGCCATTGTTCCTCCCCACCATTCCGGCGACATCGGTATAAGTGCCTGTGTCATTCCCCCAGAAATCAACCTCGAAAATGCACTCCTTTATATCATAGATGTCCTGGATAAGGTTTATGAACACCTGACTGTATGACGGATTCAAGGAATGGTGACCGGAATTGATGACATTGGCCGCAGCCTCCCTGGCCTTGGCGTACATGCCCTTTTCATAGACCGGATAGCCTGCCATGTTGAGACAGACTCTTGCCATCAGCCCCCATGCGGCGGATTTGCTGGCACGGGAGCCGCAACTGACCTGTCCCGCCTCCGGAAGCAAGTCGGCAGCCTCCTCCAAGTCATTGATTATCTGGAGATACACATCCTTCTTGGGAGTTCTTGCCACTTGCACCTCTCCCGGCTTCGCAGTATGCGTCGCGGAAAGGACAAGGGGCACATCTCCGAAACGCGGTACAAGCAGAAAATAATACAATCCCCTGAGGAACAGGGCTTCACCCCTAATACGGGACTTGACCTCCGCCGGAGCATCAGCGCCATCGATATTCTCAAGAAGCATGTTTGCCCGGTTAATTCCGACATAAGCCGCCTTCCAGTAGTTGCTGACCATGGCGTCCGAAGATGAGACGTCATAGTATCCCACCGCAGTCTTGTCACCGGAATGGTGCTCGTATCCGAGGTCAGCGTCGAGTCCCATCCTGCCGAGCATATCGTTGCCATATAAATAATTGACGGCCAGTTCCGAATATACACCGAGCAGGGCTGTCTCCAACTGCTCCGAATTCTTGTAGTAGTCGCCGGGATCCACGAAATCCACCGGCCTGGTATCAAGGAACGAGCAGGCCGATGCAAAGCAGAACGACAAAGCTGATATTATAAGTTTTCTCATGGCTGTCAGAATGTTATGTTCACGCCAGCAGTATAGACCCTATTTCTGGCATAGGATGAATAATCGAATCCCGGCGTGAGGGCGGAGTGCCGTGTGGAAACCTCCGGATCAAGCCCACTATACCTGGTCAAGGTCCACAGGTTCTGACCTGAAAGGAAAAGCTGAACCATCCTCATCCGGGCCTTCCCTGTCAGGAGGCGCGGAAAAGTGTAACTCAGTTGCACGGTCTTGAGCCTCAGGAACGAGCCGTCTTCCAAAGTACGGGTAGAGTATTTTCCGGTAGGCCCATATCCTCCCGTACGGAAATTCCGGCTGTCAACATTGTCATCCGACCACCGGTCAGCATAGGATTTGAACTGGTTTATGTTCTTGTTGGCGAAATTGCCTTCAAATACAATCCGGTTCGCATTCATGATATTGTTGCCTGCGCTCCACTGGAAAAACACATTCAATGACCATCCCTTGTATGTGAAGTTGTTGTTGAAGCCACCGGTACATATCGGGTTGGCGCGGCCTATCACTACCATATCGGCATCATCCACGACACCGTCCTTGTTCTGGTCCACATATTTGATGTCGCCCGGTTTGATGGATTCCCTCGCATTGCCATTGGTAGGGACATCATCCCTGAGCGTATATCCGCCTGCGGGAGTGGCATCGAAATCATCATATCCATATACGCCATCCCAGACAAGCCCGTAGAAGGATGCCATAGGTCTGCCGACTTTGGCCATATACAGATAAGTATTGTTGAAATCGCCGGTAAACACTACAGTTGACATATATGTCTGCTGACCTTCGGCAAGTTCAAGAACCTTGTCACGATTGAAGGCGATATTGAAATCGGATGTCCACTGGAAGTCTTTCGTACGGATATTAACGGTGTTCAGCGTCAGTTCCAGGCCGTCATTCATTACCTTTCCCACATTCTTATAGACATTGGAATACCCGCTTGAATAAGGGACATTCGCATTGAGAAGAAGGTTGTCGGTAATCTTTCTGTAAAGGTCTATCGTCGCGTTGAGCCGGCTGCCGAAGAAATGAATGTCATAGCCTATGTCTATCTGCGATGTGCTTTCCCATGTAAGTTCGTCATTCCCGAGATTCGAAGGAACCATCGCTTCCTTGACATTGTTGTCCATTGCATAATGGTCGCCCATCACAAGGGAACCATATGCGGCAAAATCGTCGATACGGTTGTTGCCGGTGACTCCGTAGCTTATGCGCAATTTCGCATCATCGATGAATCCGGCGGCTTTCATCCAAGGCTCCTGTCCCATCCTCCATGCGAAGGCGCCGGAAGGAAACACGCCCCAGCGATGTCCACGGGTGAACTTGGACGACCCGTCCGCACGGAGCGAGAAAGTGAAGAGATATCTGCCAAGCAATTGGTAATTGGCTCTTGCGATAGCGGACATCAAGGTGTTCCTCGACAATGTCACAGTCGTCGTTTCCGGAAGTCCGTCATCCATTCCGCTTATTCCCAGATCCTCATTAGGAACCTTTATGTCAGTGAATGCGAAAAGGTCGCTTTTGGTACCCTGAAGTGTAAAACCTGCAAGCAGGTCGAGCGTATGGGCCTTCCCGAATTTCTTCTTATAAGACAAGGTGTTCTCACTGAGCCAGGACGATTTGTTCTGCTCATTGAAAAGGCCGTTGACATCCTTGTTGTTATATGCAGATGAATATCCCTTGTATGTCTTTGAGTTGTAGAACTCCTCTCTCCGTACGACCAGCCTGTCATAACCGCCCTTCACTGTCAGTTTTAATCCTTCACATAGTTTGAACTCCACCTTTCCGTTAAGCAGTATCCTCGATTTCTTGCGGAACACCTGTTCGTTCATATTGGAAACGTATGGATTCATGACAGTATTCGCAACCCCGACAGTGATGTCATCATCGAACAGGTCCTCTTCGTCAACATTTTCAGACAGAATCGGTTTGTATCCCCATACCCTGTACATGAGGTGAGTCGTATATGAATTGTTTTCACTCAACTGGGCGGAGGATGTCTGCCCATAAGTCTGGTCTTCCATATATGACATATTGACATCATAGTCGAGCCATTTGTTGACCTTATGGGAAAAGGCGCCCCTGACCTGGAATTTCTTGTAACCGGAATTGATTATTACGCCCTTCTGATCGACGAAGTTGCCGGACAGGTTATACCTGTATTCCTTCTTTCCTCCCATCACCGAAAGATTGTGAATCATCATGGGAGCATTGACAAACACCTTGTCCTGCCAGTTTATTCCCGGCATGTTCTTATAATCCTCGAGAGTCAGTCCCTTGCTTGTAAGATATGAGTCCGCCGCATTCGGAGAGCGTTCGATCTGATAGGACACGAAATCATACGGGGTCATCATCTCCATCTTCTTTGTTGCCTGCTGGAAACCGAAGGTGCCGCTGTACTGTAAAGTAGGTTTGTCCAACTTTCCTTTCTTTGTCTCCACAATAAAGACTCCGTTCGCCGCACGGGAACCATAAATGGCAGTGGATGACGCATCCTTGAGAACCGTTATCGAGGCTATGTCATTGGATGAAAGTGACGACAGTGAAAAATCTTCCATCGGGAACCCGTCCACGACATAAAGAGGAGAATTGCTCTGCGTCAGCGAGTTGGCTCCTCTTATGACGATATTTGCCTCCTGACCGGGCTGACCATCGGAAGTGGATATCTGCACTCCTGCGATACGTCCCTCGAGAGCATCGCCAAGAGAAGGCGTCGGCGCCTTGGCTATATCATCCACACTGACCCGGCTGACAGAACCGGTCACATCCACTAGCCTCTGTCCTCCATATCCTACCTCTACAACTGCTTCCTCAAGCATAGCCGAGTCGTCTGCAAGACGGACATCGATGACCGACTTTCCGGAGACTGGGACTTCTTCGGTGGAATATCCGAGCATTGAGAACACGAGAGTGGCGTTTTTGGGGACGGTGAGAGAATATTTTCCATCCGCATTGACCTCCGTACCTATCGACATACCCTGGACATAGACGACTGCCCCCGCCAAAGGATGGCCCTGGTAATCGGTAACAGTACCGGAAACCTTCTTGGTACTTGACTGGGCGGATACCAGCTGGCTTGAAAGCAGCAGTATCCAACTTATAAGCGAAATGATTTTTCTGACCGTCATTTCTTATTTCCTGCTGAATAGTTCTTCACTGTATATATATGGCCGTCTTCCGCTCCAAGAATCAGTTCAGGAACACCGTCGCCATTGAAGTCAGCCACAGTCGGGCAAGATGAATGTCCGGCAATTTTCGTCTTGGACATAGGGCCGCAGTATTCGAACACATACTTTCCATTCTCATCAAGAATCCCATGGAACAGTACCGCATTCACGCCATCCACGATAAGGTCAAGCATGCCGTCGCAGTCCCAGTCGGCAAGACATATCTTGCGCCTGCCTGAAGCACCGGCCACACCGTCATTGAGCCGCAGGAGTCCACGGGAATCATTGACAACTTCATTCTTGTTGTTATAGACGGAGCAATTGATGCACTCGAAAATTCTTTTCCCGGGGTGCAGCAAAAGTTCTCCTTTCTCGTTTGTGAAACGTTCGTAGTAAGCAAGGTAGCCTTCATGGTCCATCATGACAAGATCCATGAGGCCATCATTGTTCCAATCGATTGCGAAAGGAGTTGTCCGCCACTGAGTGACAAGAGTTCCCGGCTCCGGATTCCACCAGTTCCAGGCCGGTTTCGGGGCTTTTCCCTTCCACTCGACCCTGACATTCCTGACCTCATCCAAATCAAACAGGTCTCCGGTATTCCTATACCATTGCACCTGGCCGGTTATTGAATTTAATATCAGGTCGGCTCTGCCATCTCCATCCCAATCCGCTACAGAAAGAACTGTATAGCCCCATTTCCGTTCGCACGGGCCTTGAATGGAGCCATTGTACCCAGCCATGATTCTGATGGTCTCTCCTCCGCTCTTGAGCAAAACCGGAGCTGCCCAGACAGGAGACGGACCGCCTGTAAGATTCTCTATGAAGGCTATCTCCCCCGCAGAATTCCCAGCTATGATATCCTCATCACCATCTCCGTCCCAGTCATAAGAGTAAGGGGTCACCAAGGCACCGAATTTCACAAAATCGGCCTTTTGTCTGAAATATTCCGGGGTTGTGAACTGCGGCATTCCGTCGGGTGCAACCCCTTCATTCAGCATCAGGGCTACCCTGCCATCCTCATCGCCGACCACCAGGTCCGGCCTTCCATCTCCATTCCAATCAGTGTGACGTGGCTGTATCATTGCAAGGTGCATTCTTATCTCTCCATCCCTGTTGGATAATTGGCGTCCAGCGGCAAATTCCGGGGACTGCCTGGTCCCTGTGTTCTCGAACCATGTAAAGCCGTCCACGAATTCGCCCGTTATGATATCCAGATCTCCGTCACCGTCAAAGTCGGCAATACAGGGACTGCAAGTGCCATAGATGTCTATTGCAGAACCACCGGCATGAATGCGCCCCATATTCAAATATTTACCGTCTATGTTCTCAAGAAGATACAGATAACCGTGAAGCGGGCCGGCTGTCCAGTTTCCTCCGGCATCATACGCATTATCCCAGCCATAGTCCTGATATGAATCAATGGCGACAATAAAATCCATGTCCCCATCTCCCTCCCAATCCGTGGCGGCCCACTGCTCGTAACGCGGTTTCTTGACTTTTTTTCGGAAATCTTCCCCGAAATACTGCAGACTGCGGCCATTGTTGAGAGGATCAGCCCAGAAATCATCGAAAACCTTGCCCTTATCAGTTATGAACGGAACTCCATCATACTCGGAGCTGAACATGTGTGCGGACGCCTTCTTGGAAATCCGCACCGCCATGTCGAACAAAGGCTTTTCAGCCGTGCCTATGTTCCTGAAATAATAAAGGCCACGATATGGTACACAATGGCATCCCACTACAAGGTCCTTGATGCCATCGCCATCATAGTCAACAGCAATCGGACTGGTCCAAAGTCCTACTCCGAGATCTGCCACAAGGGTGGAATCATTATGACGCAACCGCTGGCACGCCGGGAGTTTTCCCGATGCGGAAACGACCTCCGGGCCACTTGCAATAAGGACCCACAATAAAAAAATCAAAATATGATTCATCCCTTTCTTTAAATTTTCTATATTTGCCGTATCGATTCAGCAATACAAAGTTAATTATTTATTTATGAATACGGAAAAAAAAGTCACAATTAATGACATTGCTCGCGAAGCCGGAGTTTCCAGAACACTCGTTTCTTCGGTTCTCTGCAACATGCAACTCGGGGAAAAACGTTATAGGGTCAGTGAGGAGACAACTCAAAAAATCAAGGAAGTAATGGCAAAGTACGACTACCATCCGAACAATTCCGCACGTGCGCTCAGAAGCGGGAACAACAGGATAATCGGTGTGGTATTGAGTGACATTTCAAACCGGTTCTTCGCTGAGGTGTCGAGAAACATCGAAGATTGGACTAACAAATATGGATATATGGTCATATTCAGCAACACGGACGAAAACGCAGGAAAGCTGGCCGAGGGAGTCGAGCTTCTGTACAGCAGAGGTGTTCAGGGATTGATTATCGTCCCCTGTCTCCATTCGGAAAAGATCATCGACTCCTATAAAAGCAAAATTCCGATTGTTCTGCTCGACCGCGACTATGCAGGATCGGAACTTTGCAGCGTAGTCCTTGACAACAAGAAGTCAGCCTCGGAACTGACAGGAAGGCTGATTGAGCGTGGGCACAGGAATATCGAATTCGTATCCTACAGTACAACCCTGAAGAACATCATTGAGCGCGAAGACGGTTATCGGAGCGAAATGAGAAAAAGCGGCCTTGAAACAAATATCAAGGTGCATCATCCGGAATATGGCAACTACGGGCAAGTGGAGGAAATAATATTGCACGCAGCGGGAAACGGCACGGAGGCGATTATCTTTGCGACATATCATCTGGCGCTCCTCGGGCGACGGGCTATGATACACAACAACATAAAAGTACCATGTGCATTTGCATGCTTCAACAACTCGGACACCTTCGATATTTATGAAAGAGGCATGTTGTATGTGAAGCAGCCGATAGAGAAGTTCGCAAAACATGCAGTTGAGCTGTTAATGAAGCGAATCTCCGGAGAAAAGGCCGGGAGCGAATGTGAAAAGATTGTACTTCCTCCAGAAATCGAAACAACCGAAATCTGAATTATATCGTTTTAAAAAAAGTTTGCGCAAAACGCGAGTGACTCGCGTTTTGCGCAAACTTTTTGGGGATCCGGTCGTACCCGCCGGACGTGGGTCATTCGCAAGTTAAGGTAATCGTCGCAAAACTTACAGTACCAGATATAGAAAGGACTACAGAATTGGATGAGCCAGTCCAACTGATGGTATTGTTACTAATTGAGACTGTCCCAACATTTGCAGATACTCCACTACTGAAGTTCTTGCCGCCTTTTGTTGAAGATATTGCTGTGATATTCTTACCAGTAGGAGCAGTCAATGTTATAGTATATCCGTTGTATGCTCTAAAATCACTGGTCTTGATATATCCATTCGTTGAACTTCCATTTGTGACAGTTATCGAAGCACCATTTGCTGTTCCATCAAGTGCAAGGCTATTTTTCGTAGGACTAAAGGTGCCGGTATAAGATGTTCCGAAAAGAGAATTCCAATCAGAGCCAAATGTAACATTGCTTTTACCAACCTTTGACTGCGTGAGTGTGATAACCACATCATCTACGCCCTCGGCAGAAACTGTAATTGTGGCTGTTCTGCCTTTTTCGGCATCGGTATTCTTGGTAACAGTAATCTTAACAGATGTGGCTGTTTTTGTACCAACTTTAAAGTTTGTATTGTCTGAAGAAACAACCTCCCATGAACCAAGATTGGTATCGACATTAATTGTTATTTCCTCGCCGTCTGCAGAGATACCACTCGTTTTGGTTGCCGTAGCATTAAGGTAAGGAGCCTGCACAATACTTACAATATAGTTACCTTCAGCGAACTCGTATGTATCGCCAAATTTTTTCATGGTTCCAAAACCGATTACTTCATTGCCAACTGCCGGTTTTGTATCCGCATCAGTCCATTTCGCTTTATCGGCACCTTTGAAGTTGCGGTAGAATTGGAATTGATCTCCGTCTTTGCTTCCATTATCTGAAACATTGAAACTGATGTTTCCATAGCTGGAACTGTAGGCCGTAACAATTTCGCTTACCTTACCTTTTACATAAACTTGTGTTTCGAGGTCTTTCCCGGCATCAATGAGAGCCCTGGCTTGGGCAACGGTATAAGCAGTCTCTTTAGTGTTGGCTATTGATTTGACTGTAATTGCCTGGCCTACACTCTTACCTTGATATGTAATGGTAACGTTGTTGATATCAGTAGTTAAAGCCGTTGTAAGAGCAGGGTTGAAAGTGAAATCGGATTCATGCCCTGCGTAAGCATATTCATCCTTGGTCTCATCGCTATAATTCCTGTAAACAACAAGTCCTGCGGGATCGAATTTCTCACCTTTGAAATATTCAACTTTGCTAGGAGCGGTCTTGACAGAAATTGATGTGAGTTCCGCAGGCTCCGTAACAGTGATGCCTGTTATTGACATCGGCTCAGAAGAGACTCCATTGTAGCTGGCTACAACAGACACCGAGGTCGTGCCGACGGCGAGGGGGCCGGCAGGAGTTATCGTCCAGGTCGCTTTGGAGGTTACATCTTTCTGATCACCGGCATCCAGAATTGCTGTCACTTTCAATCCCTCAGTCTCAAAATTATCTCCCGCCTTGTATGCAAGCTTGGAAGGAGTGCCGGAAACAACAACTGAAGTAACGGCTTCTTCGAATTTGTAGAGTTGAACAGGTTGCTGTGATGAATAGCCGCTTGATTTGAAATAGCGGAATCGATCATTGTTACTTGCACTATTATATCTCATCACAGAAGTATTTGATACTATCAAGACAGAACCACTCTGGTAGGAAATAGTGTTTAAGCATTCGGTCGTTTTAAATGACAATGCATTACTGCCACTCGTTCCACAAATGTACTTCCCGTCATTTGCGCCACCGTTTACCTTAATTGAATAGCCACCTTCCATCGTCGCGATGGTGAGGGTTACAGCAGTTGCGGGGATAGAAGATATCGAATTATCTGAAATTGTTGTAGTTGCATAACAATTTGCGACATCTACCCCAGTCCAAATATATGCGTCGGTTGCAGATGACTCATACACTAGCAAATATTCTCCTGACCAGTCACCAAGTCCTTCTGTAACCTTCCTATAGTATTTTGCCGCTGCGCCACCAGTGATTGTGAACTCGCAGGCTTCTGACCATTCGGATATCTTCTTCTCTTCTGTACCGACCACGCGGACCTTTACAGAATAGTCTCCGTTTGTCCAACTTGAGCAGTCAACTGAATTACTTTCAACTGCAACGATTGTAGTGCCATTATCAGTTGTGTACTCGTAACCGTTTGCTGCGCCGTCAACGGCAGTCCAGGAGATAGTCTTGCTTGATGAATCCCATTTAAGTCCGGAAACAGCATCAAATGGAGTCCTGGGATCCGAGGTATATGCAAGGAGGGTGGCGGCATTACCAGTTGATGTGCTATAGAATGCGAAACGGGGAGATGAGCTATTATACCTTAGATTCCTTCCTGCAAATTTTTGGCTGTTTATAGTCAGATAAGTATCTACTTCCGTAATGGCAAATGCTGTGTATTCACCAAGTTCTTCCGCCTCATGGGCATTATTTGAAGATGCTGTCAGAGCCATGTACTTGCCAGAACCGGCATTGCGTAATGAATAGCTGTCACCAGGGAGTTTTGCAACTGTCCAAACATAATTTTCTATGTCGGCAATTTCCCAGAAATCAGAAAGTTCCGTTCCATCAGCCGAAATATAATTGTAGTACTTATTATCAGCGTTGTAATCAGTGAGAAGAATCTTTCCGCTCACGATAAGGTATTTTCCCGAATAATCAAGATCCTGTTTCTCTTTGCAATTCTCCTCAGCAATACTGAGATTTATTTCAGTGAGTTTGCCTGGATTAAGCACAATGTCCGAAGTAAGAGTTATTTCTTTGGTGATGGTATAACCGGCGCTGACAGCTGAGAATGTCAGTTTTGTGCCTGAAGCCCAAGTACCGGGAACAACATTGAGGAATACACTGCATCCCTCTGATGTCCCTGCTGTTCCTACAGAAACATACCTTTCGTCATCATAAACTGCACTTACGGAAGCGCTCGGACTATTGACTTTTACTATCTTTCCGTCTTCCTTGGTCAAGTCGATTGCTATGTTTCCCGCAAGTTCCGCCTCGGGAACCTCAACTGTGAATTTATTGAGTTTCTCTCCCTGGATCTTTGCATAATCAGCACTGAAAACATTGATTTTCAGCATTGAAATCACACGCGCGAACTGGGGATATGCAACCCAGTAATCACCCTCAGTTCCAAACTCGGTTTTCTTGGAGACCAGAATATCCGCTGCCGGATCGAATGACGACCCTGACGGACTCTGTGTGGTGCTTACAACCAAACCCACACTATTGTCGGAATATACTGACTTGTAGGCCTCGGCCGGATAAAATACATACATGTAATCCACCTCGGGAACAGAAGAAATATGTCCCTGGAAATCAGCCTCCACGCCATTTTCATTGACATTTGAGAGAGGGCCCTTGGGAGTATTGGAATCCTTGACGGGATCCCCGAAGATCACCTTTACATTGTCGCCTTTTTCCCAGTTCGGAGTATATTTTCCGTCCCCGGCAACAATGAATGTCTTGCATTCACTTGTTCTGATGGAGAAAAGCTGGCCTTCTCCTTTTGTACAATCTGATGTTTCATTTTTCGCGCATGAAAAAGATGCGGCACACAGGGCTGCGAGAGCCAAAGATTTGATAATGTTTTTCATAAGGCTCACGTGATCAAAAGTTCAAAGTTTCTTCGACAGTAATGTCGGCTCCGGCGTGATTTTCCGCGCCGAATTCAGGACTTCCACACAGTACACTTGAGGGCGAAACCCCAAGCGGCAGGCACTGCGGCGCATTGTAGGCCGCGACAGAATAGAGGGTAGATTTATTGTTTTCCATAGCGGCGCGAAATTACAAATTTTACATATTCTTTCAAAAAGAAACTGACAGGATTTTTTGTAACAGAAATTAGAGATATCTTTGCAGATGATATGGCCGGCAAACAGTACATACAAGTCATTGTTCCCCTGAAACTGGACTGGAATCCCTACTATGAAGCTCCCGTGGAAGGAGCCCGCATCGGGCAGAGAGTCCGGGTCCGGATAGGCCGGAGCAGCATGATCGGTGTTGTGGCGGCTGTGGATGTGACGCCACCCGGGAAACTCATCCCCGGAATCAGACGGGCGGAAATCCCCGAGGAGAATCTTCCGGACATTTTCCCGGAAGAAATGAAGTTGTGGGAAATGGTGGCGGCATATTATCTCTGCACTGTCGGAGAGGTGTTCAAGGCCGCGTATCCCAACGCAAAACTTTCCAATGAGACAGCGGGTGTGAGAAAGAAAACTCCGCTCTCCGGGGAGGAACCGGCCGCGCTCCCCTGCCTGACAAAAGCCCAGAATACAGCCATGGAGGAGATACATTCAGCTTTTTCAAAGGGAAAGCCAGCCCTGCTGAGAGGTGTCACCGGTTCCGGAAAAACTGAAATCTACATGCATCTTGCAGCCCAGGCCATGGCGCAGGGCGGAAATGTGCTTTATCTTGTCAGCGGAATCGCCGGCAGCAGACAGTTGGAAGAGAGACTCAAAGCGGCCTTCGGCGACAGCGTGCTGGTCTTCCATTCCAGGGAAACTCTGGCCAGGCGCGGCGCCGTCACAAGGGCTCTGCGCAGCAGAGACGGCGGACCTTTTCTCGTGCTCGGCACCCGATCCAGTCTCTTTCTTCCCTGGCGCAACCTCGCTCTCGTGATTGTGGATGAGGAGCAGGATTCCGCATACAAGCAGGACTCCCCCGCCCCGAGATACAACGGCCGCAATGTGGCCCTGATGCTCGCCTCCATCCATAAAGGCTGCCATATCCTGCTCGGCAGCGCGACTCCGTCTCTGGAAAGCATCTACAATGCGAGGATATCCGGAAAATATATTCCGGTTCAACTGACGGAAAGATATTACTGCGGCGAAAGTGCCGCCGTCACTCTTGTTGACACCGCTGCCGAGAAAAAGAAGAACGGCATGATGGGCGACTACTCCAGAATCCTCATCGGGAAAATCCGGGACGCCTTGTCTTCCGGGAGCCAGGTCATGATTCTGTCACCCTGGCACGACGGTGTGGAAAGTCTCGCCGCCCAGGCCCGGGGGCTGTTCCCTGATGCAAGGATATGTACTCTGGACAGTGTGGTGGCGCTCAGCAAAGGGCACACGGAGGAAAAGACAATCAAAGCTTTCGGGGAAGGCGAATACGACATACTCATAGGCACCGAAATGATAAGCGGGGAGTTCGATTTCAGCGGTGTTTCCCTTGCAGCAGTGATGCGCGCCGAGTTTTTCTTATCCCGCGGGGATTTCCGGGACGATGAAAAGTCCTACCAGCTCTTCGAACAGTTCCGGGGAAGATGTTCCAGACGCGGAGGCCCCGGCGAACTGGTAATCCAGACCGCCAGAAGTTCACACCCGGTCTGTCAGAAATTCCTCATCGGCGAGAGCTATCCGCTCGAAGACACCCTGCTCGCCGAGCGTTCCCTGCTCGGTCTGCCGCCTTACACCAGGCTGGTGGATATCATCATCGAGGACGGCGCCCCGAAAAGGCTTGCCTTCCAGGTGGATATGTTGTCCAGGACCCTTACGGCCGAAGGTTTCGGATTTCTGGGACCATTCTCCGACTCAAACGGCGGCAAATCCACCCTCCGGCTCACATTCCCCCGCACGGGAGGGGCATTGAAGGACAAGGTCCGGCTCAAGGCATTGATCGACGCTCATGTGAATACATATAAATATCAGGGACATATAATATTGAATGTTGATCCGGATTGATGAAATAAGGTCGCTGGCGCAGCAGTACAACGACCGCAAATATTTTGAGGAAGACCCTCTGATTTTCCCGCGCCGCTTCGCGCAGGGGCTTCAGGGCGGCAGGTCCTGTCTCCAGGATGTGGAAATAGCCGCCATCCTCGCCGCCCACCTCGCATGGGGACGCAGGGCGATGATAGTTAGGGACTGCGGGCGCCTGTTCGACGAGATGGACTGGAGACCGTACGACTATGTGATGAAGGGAGATTGGAAAAACGATCCCACAAGTCTTCACCGCACTATTAAATGGAGCGAAATTGCCGGAATATGCAGCCGCCTCCGCGACTTGTATCAAGCCACTGATTCCCTGGAAAATCTGTCGGTGGAGCAGTGGCGCTGCGATGTACTCGGCAGCAGGAGAGACCCTTCGGCTCCCAATAAGAAAATCAATCTGATGCGCCGCTGGATGGTGCGCCGCGACTGCAAGGTGGATCTCGGAGTATGGAAAAATTCAGACCCGGCAGACCTCATCATCCCGCTGGATGTACATGTACACCGCCAAAGCGTGGAGATGGGCATTACCTCACGCAAGCCAGGTGACTTGAAAACCGCCCTTGAGATAACATCCGTCCTCGGGGAGATATTCCCCGGCGACCCGTGCCTCGGCGATTTCGCCCTATTCGGCTACGGAGTGACACACCCGACGGCCCGCTGACATTATCATCAGGACATAAAAACCTTTGCATAATTGAAATGAGCCCCGAAAGTTTTTTCAACTTCCGGGGCTCATCCAAATATAGAGCTTTTACCTGAGTCCTACTCCTCCACTACGAGGGCGGGATCATACCCGCTCTGGTAGATGTGAAGGTCGTCGATGCGCAGGGTATAGTTGCCCGAGGCAAGGCCTTCGAAGTGGATGCGGAAGTAGTTCAGAGCCTTGAGATTCGGCGTGCCGATCTTACTGGCTGAAGAAAGAGGTATATCGACCGTGTTCCAGCCGGTGCTGAGCTTGAGATTGCCGCGCACCTGGTACTCGTTCTCATCAGACTTGCCGGAACTTGTGATTTCCACATTGGAAGTCGCCTTAGAGAAGGCTTCTCCGTCGGAAACATAGAGCTGGAACCTGAGGACACCGTTGTCCTTGCTGATTCCTCCGGGCGTCTTGAAAGGAGTGGACTTCTTGAGCTTGAACACCTGGACAGTACCGCTCAAATCAATATCCTTGAGGCAGATGGAACCTGTTCCCTCCCTATAGTCAGTCTCATCGACAGAAGTATTATCGGGATATTTGCTCACGACAAGCCAGTCTTCATCGGAATCGCAGTTGTCGAACTGAGTCGGGTACACGATGCGGAGCTCGTTGAGTTTGACGACAAGCTTGCTGTCATATTTCTTGGACTCAGTGTACATCCTGAAGAAGTTGATGTTGCTGATATCAATATCCCCGTCGTTCTTCACAGATTCACTGAAAGGCAGCATCACGGTATTCCAGCCTGTTTCGCAAGGAATGTTCCTGTTCTGCCAGGCAATCTCCTGATGGTCTGGAGTTCCGCTACTTGTAAGCTCGACCTGGCCGTTCTCCGGCATGAATGAAGGATCGGAGACATAATAGGTCATAAGCAGCGCGGCACAGTCGCGGGGAATCTTCTTGGAAATGTCGAGTCCTTTTTCGAGAGCCCTCCAGAAGAAGGGACCGCCGAGAGAATTACCGGTGGTGGCGATACTTCCGGTACCATAGACATGGTCCACATCGTTGGAAATCTCGACATGCCCGGGGTTCCAGAGAGAAGCGTCGTCACAAGTCATCAGCAACAGGCCGGGGCGAGTCTCGACATAACTGTGGTCTATGACAATATGAAGAGCGGTCGCTTCGGAATAGTTGTATTTGGCCTCGGGAGCATCGGAAAGGGCTCCGACACGGAAGTAATAGTTGCCGTCAGAGAGAAGGCTCACATCCATCCTGAGGACATAAGTCGTCTGGTCATTGACAACAGAGCCGACATCCTGAGTGACCTTTGTATTGCAGAGGCTGAAGGATACATTGGGATTGTCCGAACAGAAAAGTCCTATATTCTTCACAGCCGGGAACATGGGACTGGGAGCCTCGAGGGTGAAAGTGGCCTCGACTCTCTTCTTCTTCGCGACAAACACAATCGAATCCACATTGATGCGGAGATACGGGCTGGTCACTATGTCGTGGCAGGTGTTGCCCTTGATATAGATTTCTTCCTCTTCTCCATCAGAGATGAAGTTTGTGTTGGAAGGAGTGCCGAATGAATAGGTACCGGCGAAAAGGTTGGACTCGCAATAAGTTCCATCGCTCTTGAAGTTGAGGTACTTGTATGCGCCGGTCTCGAACCCGAGCTGCTTGAGCTGGATTCTGGAACCGTTGTCGCCGATGTCCTGATAGATCGGTTCGCCTGTATCTATATCTATTACAGAGCCATAGATTGCGGCATTGGGCTGCTTGTAATTATCCTTTCTGCAGGAGCTGACGAAAGGCAGGGAGGCAACCGCAATGGCAAGAAACAGTTTTGATATCTTATTCATAATTGAAATGTCTTTTGATTGGTTGCTGGAATTCTACCACTGGGGATTCTGTACAAGATGGTTGCCTGTCGTGCCGGGAATGGACTTGTAGTAACGCTTTGCAGTAATACCTGTACCGCCGGACCATGTATCATCGGCCTTGCGGACGAATTCACGGACGAAGATATAGGTGGGAGGATCGGTTCTGAGGTCGAGTACGGGAACAAGGGCGCCTCTCTGGTAAGTGTTGAGGTCGGTCATTGTTCTCCAGCGCATGTGGTCCCAGTTGCGGGTGTTTTCGAAGAGGAACTCTGAACGGCGCTCGGCTCTCACGTTAGCGACGGTAAGGTCAACGTCACCGGGAAGGAAGGCCCTGTGACGGATGTCATTGAGTCCCTTGACAGCAAGGGCGGCATCTCCGCGTCCGGTCTCGGCCACAGCCTCGGCATAATTGAGGAGCACCTCGGAGTAACGCATGTCGCACCAGTCGGTAGTGGACTGGTTCCATGCGGCGCCCGGAGCCTCATAGGAAGGCTGGAGGTACTTGCGGAGAGAGAATCCGGTGCGGTTGTTGTTACCGCCGTTGATGCTGAATCCGGAGAAGAGTCCCTGCTCGGGAGCACCGTAATAGTAGTATTTCTGACCGTTTTTCTCGACTGCTTCGGCAATCTTGAGGTTGACGCCTATCTTGGCAGTTCCGTCGGGAAGGATCAGACCGCCCTGGATGACAATCTTGGTGTTCTTCCACATTGAACCTGGAAGAATCGCATAGGCCTCGAGACGGGCATCCTTGTCGGCGAACAGTTCCATGGGATCTGCGAAATGCTTGTAGTTCCTGGACTTGTCGAATTTTCCGCGGGCAAAGTTGTCTCCGTCGTAGGTGATGAATCTCTTCTCGGGATTGCCGCTGACATTCTCAAGGCTCTCCACCCAGTCAAGTGAAATCTGGATACGGCCCGGATGAGGCCATGCGCCTGCGGTCTGCGCAGGGTTGCCCCAGTTGTCCTGATTGGTGCCATAGTCCTCGCCGACCTTGGAATAACCCTTGATGAAGATGGACTCCTTGTAGCTTGCGGGATCGGTGAAGAATTTGCTTATCTGGTCGATGGCAACCTCCTTGGAGGCAGGAGAGAGATTTCCGTAGAGTTCGTACTGTTTGGAGTCGATTATTCTCTGGCAGGCATCGATGCAGATATCGAAATATCTGTCGGCATCGGCAGCGGAGAATCCTCCGACATAGCCCAAATCCACAGCTTCGCCGCTGAGCGGAGCCTTGTCCCAGTATTTTGCAGTGGTGGCTGCATGAAGGGCGGCTCTTGACTTGTAGGCAAGCGCAACCCATTTGCTGGCCCTGCGGCCGGTGCCGTCACCGTCGCCGAGAAGAGTATCCGCCTTGGCGAAGCAATCTATTACATAGTCCCAGGTCTTAACCTCGGTGCTGCGGGGTACATAGATGGTGGTGGAGTCATTGACATCGCCCACTTTGTCGATGATGGGCACACCACCGTAACGGCGGGCCAGTGCAAAGTAGGTCATACCACGGATGAACCAGGCCTCGCCACGCATGGCGTCCTTTTCAGCCTCGGTCTTGTCAAGACCTTCTATATAGCCGAAATACTGGTTGATGTCATTATTGAGTTTGTAGCCCTCGGTCCACCATGCATGCCATTCGTAGGCACCCATATCGCCGCGCTGCGACCCGATACCGTCGTCAGTAGTGATCCAGTTGCTGCAGGCACTGTTGTTGGGGTTTACCTTATTGTAGTGGAAACCATTCATGGGGTCGTATGCGAAATCCTCGACCGGCATCTGATAGTAGAGGTTGGCCACGAAAGCCTTGACTCCGGCATCGCTTGCGAAAAGCACGTCAGCGGTGATCTTGTCGGTGGGCTTCACATCGAGGAAAGACTTCTTGCAGGAAGAAAGAGAAAGAAGCGCAATCGCGCAAACAGCTATGATTCTTATTGTTTTCATTTCCTGTAAATTTTAGAAGTTGAGATTGAGACCGAAGGTGAATGTCCTCATCAGAGGATAGTTCCAGCCGGTATCGTTGCCGCCGGCAAGAAGTTCGGGATCATAAGCCTTCACATACTTGTTGCAGAGCGTGAGAAGGTTGTTGGCGCTGAAGAACACTCTGAGCCTGTCCATGTGGGCCTTGTTCATTATCCTTGCGGGGATGGTATATCCGATCTCCACATTCTTGATTCTCAGATATGAGCAGTCAAGGAAAGAGGCGGTGGACACATACTGGTTCAGGTAAGGGCCGTTGGCGGCGGTGCGCACGGCCGGAAGGTCTCCGGGAACCCAGGGGCTGCTTGAGTCGAAGGGATCCTGATGATGCCAGGCGTCCATGAACCAGGCGGGAATGTTGGATTCCTGCCAGAACGGAGTGGTGTATGTCAGGTCGTGATATGTGCTGAATCCTGCGGCTCCCTGGAGGAGGACGTTGAAATCAATGCCTCTCCAACTGTCGGATACGGTAAGACCGTAGTTGGAGATAGGATTGGCCCCCTTGGCATAGAGTATGGGACGCATATCGTCGGCGTTGATAAGGCCGTCGTGGTTGGCGTCTTCATACATCCAGTCACCCGGTGTGACATATCTCTGACCGTCACGGGCGCTGTAAAGCGCATAATTGTCGATTTCAGCCTGATTCTGGAATTGTCCTATGACATTGTAGCCCCAGGTGATTCCGGCCCAGCGGTAATCGGTACGGTTCCTGTACTGGTCCCAGTCGCTGGCTACAGGAGATCCCTCTATGTACCTGTTCATGGTACGGGCGAGGGTCACATTACCGTTGATGCTGTAGAAGAACTCACCGGCACGGTCCTGCCATCCGAGTGAAAGCTCGAGGCCCTGGGTACGGTTGCTGTTGAGGTTTTCCTGAGGGAAAGTGGCACCGTAGGTATTGGGGAAGGAGACATTCTTATATGCGAGGATTCCGGTCTTGTCCTTCATATATGCATCGAAGGTGATTGCGAGTCTGTTGTCAAGCACGCTGAAATCGATACCGATGTCATAGAGGTTGGACTTGGTCCAGGTCATGGAAGTGTTGACCAGCGCCGGAGTGGCGATACCGCTGGTGGTGACGCCGGAGTCGGATGTGTAACACCACCAGCCGCCACCAGATGTGGTGAATCCGGCAAGATACTGGAACGGGTCACCGACATCTTCTCCGATCTGACCTACAGATCCGCGGATTTTGAGATTGGAGAGCCAGTCGATATTCTTCATCCAGTTTTCCTCTGAAAGACGCCAACCTGCGGAAACCACAGGGAAGAGTCCCCAGCGGACAGAAGGGTCATAGCGGTATGAGCCGTCGTAGCGGGCAGCCAGTTCGATAAGATAGCGGCCTTTGTAGTCATAGTTCAGACGGCCGATGAAGGACATGTTGCGGGTCTGAACCTGGTTGCCGCCTGTCTTGGTCTTATCGTTGTCGGCGGCGTAGTCGATCTGGTCGTTGGTATAGAGGTCGAATTCCTTATAAATGGAGTTCCAGTCGCGGTTGGAGCTGCGGGTTTCCCAAACAAACTGCGCCGCGAAGTTGTGAGCGTCTTTCCAGAGATGTTTGTAGGAAGCCTGGAGCTGGGTGGTCACATAGCGGATGTTGTCATACCCCTGGGTGATGTTGGGAGTAGGGCACCAGCTCTTTCCGATATACTTGTCCGTGCTCTCGTCGTAGGTGTACATCTTCCAATCCTTCTGCACTGCCTTCCTGTCAGTGAATCTCGCGTCGTAGGCGACAGTTCCCTTGAATTCGAGGTCCCTGCAGAAAGTAGGATTCCAGGCAATGTTGATTGTGGTGTTGATGGAAGTGCTGTTGTTGGTGGTGGAGCCCACATTTTCAGCCTTTGACAGAGCGACCGGGTTCATTGACTGGCCGTCTTCCACATCATTGTAGTACTTGGGATTGTTGTTGCAATATACAGGCTTGTAAGGCAGGGAGTTGACCACGCCGCGCCAGATATGAGTCATGCCTGAGGTCGGAGAGAATCTCTTGTCGGTGTAGCCGGCCACGCTGAAATTGGCGCTGAGACCGTCGGTGAGGGCCGCCTTGATGTTGGAACGGAAACTCCACTTGTTGTAGCCCAGGTCGTTTGACTTGAGAAGTCCGCCGTCATTGGCGTAGTTCACATTGAAGTAGTACTGGACCCTGTCAGTGCCTCCGTCGGCTGAAATGCTGTATTCCTGACGGATTGAGGTCTTTTTGAAAGTCTCGCCGTACCAGTCGGTTGACTTGTACTCACCAGTTCTCCACTTCTCGAGTTCCTCGGGAGAAATGAATTCGGAAACACCGGCATTGATATTGGCGGCGTTGCGGAGGAAGTAGTACTGGTAACCGTCAGCCATCTTGACTCTGTCGGTAGGCTGGGCAATGCCGACATTGGCATTGAACTGGAAACGCGCCCTGCCGCTCTTGGTACCGGCCTTGGTGGTCACGATGATTACACCGTTGGCCGCATTGAGACCGTAGATGGCAGCGGAAGCGTCCTTGAGGACGGAGATGGACTCGATGTCTTCGGAATTGAGGCGGTGGAAATCAGCCGCGGTGCGGTTGATGCCGTCGATTACATACAGGGGCGCACCGAATCCGCGGACATTGATATTGATGTCGTATTCGCCGGGGATGCCGGAGTTGTTCCTGATGTTGAGGCCGGATACCTTACCCTGGAGTTTGCCGGCGATACCTGTTGTCTGGGTGGCCGCGATGGTCTTGTTGCTGACATTGGAGATGGCCCCTGTGAGGTTGGCCTTCTTCTGGGTGCCGTAGCCGACAACCACGGATTCCTCGAGGTTCTGCATGTCGGACATCAGCGTGATTACTAGGTCTTTCTGACCTGCATTGGTGAAGTTATAAGAAAGATATCCTATACATGAAACTGTGAGACGGGCTCCACTTTCAGCGGCAAGCGAAAACGCGCCGTCAAGGTCTGTCATAGTGCTGGATGCTGCATCATCGGTAAAGACAAGAGCCCCCGTGACAGGGACTCCGCCTTCATCGACAACCGTACCGCTGACTGTGACGGGAGAGCCGTTCGCAGCATATGACGAAAATGCCAGAGCCGACCAAATAATCGACAAGACGGCAAGGGCAATTCTCTTCATTGAATTGTGCGTGATCTGCATATCAGTAGTATTATTGCGGTTATGTCTGATGTGAAATTTTTACCAAGCCTTGTTGTTGATATTCACCAACACCCTCTCGGAATAGTTGTATGTGGCATCCTTGGGGCCTTTTGCGCCAAGCACGCACCAGTAGTCACCCGGCTGGTTCTTGGCTACAGCGGAGACATTCAGGGTGGTGACGTAAGTCTTGGTGGGGTCCACATATCCTCCGTCCTTGACAGGGCTCTTGAGTTTGGTCATACCCTCGGAAACATCCTTGTGCGGCCAGAAGAATATGGCATAAGAGTCAACTGATGAATAGAGGGGGTCGCCGGCTTCAAGTTTGAATGTGGCCTTGAGCAGACCGGTTTTCCTTTCGTAGGTGATTTCATTGAGGAACACCCTCAGATAAGGGCGGGTCTCGATGTTGACCTCGGTAGGGCCCTTGATGTCGATGTACATCGTGTCAATAGGAACAAAATTGACGGATTTCGGAGTGGAAAGGGAATACCTTCCGGCGAAAAGGTTCTTGTCGCAGTATGTTCCGTCGGACTTGAAATTGAGCTGGCGGATGGACTCGTCGGCATATCCCAATTCGATGATATGGAGCCTGGAACCGGTGCTAATATTGATGTCCTGGGGAATGAGTTCCCCGGTATCGATATCCCTGACACATCCGAAGATTGAAGAATCAGGCTGCTTGTAGTTGTCCCCCGTACAGGCTGAAAGAACCAGTACGGACATCACGGCAAGCGCAGATGTGAATTTTGATATTCTGTTCATTTTCTTGATAATTTACATATTTGACTTTGTCATGATTCTACCAACCGGGGTTCTGGATAAGGTGGTTGGTGGTGATGCCGGGGATGCTTTTGTAGTAGCAAACCCTCTGGTTCCTGGTTGTGGGCCTCATATAGCTGTTGTCAGACTCACGGACATATTCACGAATGAAGATGGTGCTTGGCTTGGCCTCCCTGAGGTCCATCACAGGGACAAGAGCGCCACGGATATAGCCGTCGTACTTGGGATCGCTCCAGAGTCTCCAGCGGATGAAGTCCCAATTGCGGGTATTGTCGAAACTGAGCTCGGCACGGCGCTCGCCGCGGAT
>JAKSKQ010000020.1 GCA_024401675.1 Bacteroidales bacterium
TATAAACACACTAAAACATTAGAAAATGGAAAATCGCAACGGTATCATCTCAGCAGGCAACTGGCTTGTGGATACTATCAAATTCATCGATGTCTATCCCAAAATAGGAAACTTGGTGAACATCCGTTCACAGGAATGCGGCCTCGGAGGATGCTCTCACAATGTCCTTGTCGATCTTGCAAAACTCAAATCAAACGTTCCTCTCTTTGCCGGCGGATGTGTCGGTAGAGATGACTACGGCAAGATGGCCCTCGATGCAATCAAGGAAAACAACATCGACGGCAGCAATATGATAGTTCTCGATGACTGTCCCACATCTTACACCGACGTGATGTCCGAACTCGGCGGCGGAAAGACCCGCACATTCTTCCACTGCCAGGGTGCCAACGCCCGCCTCGGCATTGAGGAAATCCGCGGCATGGAGTCTTCAGCAAGGATTTTCCACCTTGGCTATCTTCTGCTTCTTGCGAAACTCGACTCAGAGGATCCCGAGTACGGAGTAGTTGCCGCCCGCGCCCTCAATGAACTTCAGGCCAAGGGCTACAAGACATCAGTTGATGTTGTCTCCGAAGAGAGCGACCGCTTCCGCAAAATTGTGCTTCCCTGCCTTCCTTATACCGACTATCTTATCGTCAATGAAGTCGAGGCCGGGGCATGCGTGTCCGAAAACCTCCGCAGCGCCGACGGCAACATCCTCATCGAAAAGGTTGAGGAAGCCGCTCAGAAACTTCTTGATGCCGGAATCAAGGAACTCTGCGTGATCCATTTCCCCGAAGGCGGCTTCGGAATGAAGAAATCAGGCGAGAGCATGTATGTTCCCGCCCCTCAGGTGCCCAAGAAGGACATCGTATCTGCAGTCGGAGCCGGTGACGCATTCTGCGCCGGCACACTCTACGCAATCCATGAAGGCTACTCACTGAGCCGCATCCTCAACTTCGCGAACGCCTGCGCCCGCTTCAACCTTTACAGCCCCACAAGCACCAGCGGCGCACCCACCCTCGAGACAATCAATAACTATCTGAACTCAACAATCTATTAACAAATAAATAACACTTCGAATCATGAAACGTTCTGAAATCAACGCTATCATCCGCGAGAACCGCGCTCTTTGCGACAAGTACCTCTTCCATCTTCCCGCATGGGCTGACTGGACTCCCGCCGACTGGGCCACCAAAGGTGCCGAGTGTGCCGAAATCAAGAACAACTGCATGGGTTGGGACATCACCGACTTCGGCAGCGGCGACTTCGCAAAGGTGGGCCTTTCACTCATCACTCTCCGCAACGGAAATATCAATCTCGACCGCAAGCCCTACTGCGAGAAAATCATGATTGTCCGTGACGGCCAGGTCACTCCTATCCACTTCCACTGGAACAAGATGGAGGACATCATCTTCCGTGAGGGCGCAGGCAAATTCTGCATGAAAATCTGGAACGCCGATCCCAAGACAGAAGAAAAAATCGAGGGCGGCACAGTCAAGGTGAAAGTTGACGGTGTCGAGACCGAATTCGAGGCAGGCAAGACCTACTCTATCGAGAAAGGACAGTGCGTGTGCTTCACTCCGTACATCTATCATACTTTCTGGGCTGAAGGAGGCACTTGCCTTGTGGGAGAAGTCTCAATGGTAAATGACGACTCTGCCGACAACCGTTTCTGGGAGCCTATCGGCCGCTTCCCCAAGATCGAGGAGGACGAGCCCGCATGGCGTCTGCTCTGCAATGAATATCCTGTTCTCAAATAATGAGAAGGATATCCAAAATATTCACCGGTATCATGATGGCTTCAGTCCTTTTCGGGGCTGAAGCCTTATGTGCCAGGGATTTTACCGGCAAGGTGAATATGTTTCTCGGTACCTCCGGAGACCACGGCCAACTCACTCCTGCGGCCGGAGTTCCTTTCGGAATGGTATCGGTCTGTCCTGATACATGGACATATTTCCAGTCCGGCTATGACTGGTCGGTATCCAGGACCCAGGGAATTTCGGTCACGAGAATGGCCGGGACCGGCGCCAGAGGTGGCGGCGGCCAGCTGAGGGTATTCCCGGCCGCGGACTCCGTGGAACTCCATATCCTCAAAAACACAGAGAAAGCAGTCCCCGGATATTATGAGACTGCTCTTTCCAACGGTGTGAAAGTGCGCCTGAGCGCAAATGTGAATGTGGCTCTCGAGCAATATATCTTTCCCGCCGACGGCACGCAGAGGACTCTCATCTTCGACACCCGCTCATCCTTCGAACAGAGGAAGCCGTGCACATCCGAATATGAAATAACAGACAATCACACAATAAAAGGTTGGACTCGTGCGGCGACTGTAGCCGCGCGCGGATTCGTGAAATACTATTTCACCCTCCACAGCAGCGCTCCCTTCGCTGTCGAAGAAAAGGGCGAAGGCAAGTTGCAGATATCCTATCCGGCAGATGTGAAGGAGACGGAAATCCGAATAGCGCTTTCCAGCGTGGATTCCCGCGGAGCGGACGATGCCCTCGAGGCAGTCTCATCCCGCAGCTTCGAGTCAGTCCGGAGAGCGGCTCATCGCCTGTGGAACGACAAACTTTCCGCCCTGCGCATCAAAACTTCCGACAAGGACACCGAGACCCTCTTCTACACAAGCGTCTATAACCTGTATCATTCCCCGGTCAGGGTGGGCACTCCGGACGGCAGATATCACGGTACCGACGGGCATATTTACACCGCCGACGGCTTCACTCCCTACGGGGCCTGGAGCCTCTGGGACTCGTTCCGCACCAAATTCCCGCTATTCAACATAATCGAAGCATCGGAGACGGAATCCTTCTGCACCTCCCTTCTGCATCTGTACCGCACAGGCAAGAAGAACTGGGCCACCCGCTCCGAGCCCGCGATGACCGTGAGGACCGAGCATTCCATCATCACTATTTATGACGCATGGCTGAAAGGTTGCAGGAACATAGATTTTAACATAGGCTACGAAGGTATGAAAAACGAGGCCGCCGACAATCTGGAAAAGCTCAAGATGGCCGACCAGAAACTCGAGACAGCCTATGATATACACATCCTCTCGGCCATTGCTTCCATCCTTGGCAAGGAAGACGAGTCGCAGCGCTACAAATATCTCGCCGACTCTCTCTTCACTTCCATCTGGAGGGAGACGTTCATGACTGTTACAGAGGACTTTGACCTTATGAGGGACAACGGCCTCTACCAGGGCAGCCGCGCGCAGTACCGTTTCTCCAGCCCCCAGGCTTTCGACCAGATGATCAGCTGGGTGGGCCGCGACACTCTCTGCGCCCAACTTGAGAAGTTTTTCGAGACTTACCATTTCAACCAGGGCAACGAGCCAGATATTCACTATCCCTTCGTGTTCAATATACTCGGGGCTCCGGAGAAATCCCAGCACTGGGTGCGCCGATACCTCACGGACGACACTATGGTCCATCTGTACGGCGGCAACTTTGAATTCGAAACTCCCTATGTCGGACGGGCTTTCCGCAACGCGGTGGACGGCTATGCTCCGGAAATGGACGAGGACGACGGCACTATGAGCGCCTGGTACATCTTCGCGACTCTCGGATTCTATCCGGTGCAGCTCGGGACCGACCGCTATGAAGTGGTCTCTCCGCTCTTCGACCGCGCAGCTGTGAAAGTCGGCGGCGGCAAATGGTTCCGAATCAGGACATCGGGTCGCAAAAGCGCCGATGATCCGGTGAAGGCCATCCTCATTGACGGAAAGGAAATCGATTCCCGGCACATCAGCCATAATGACATAATGTCCGGAAAGACAATGACTATAAAATACTAAAACATAAAAGAATAATGAATAAGTTTATTTTGAAAATTGCAGTCCTTGCGACAGCGCTCATGCCGCTGGCCGGGATGCGTGCCTATGCGGCAGACTGGGTGGCGGCTCCCAATGCCCAACTCAGGTCGCAACTCGTGGATTACCTGCAGCGCACGGCTCCTACCAATTTGGGAGCGGAACCCATTTATTTCATGATGCAGGAACTCATGCTCCAGATCGAGGCTGCTGCCGAAACTCAGGGAAATGACTATGTGTGGATGGCCCAGGCCAATGATTTCTGCGCTCTTGCAGAAGACATTTACCCTCCTGTAATCACTCATCCGAGCTCATTCAAGAATGGCAAGATGTCCAGAATACGTATGGAAATCCTTCGCGTGAAGGACTATCCCATCCATGAGACCCATCTGACAAGCGAGCCGGATCCCGCCTGCCGTCCTTCCGCCGAACAAGTCAGTGCCTTCACTGACTATACACATAAGTTCCTTGACACCAAGCGCCAGAAAGTTCTCCAGGCTCTCGATGTACCTCTTCAGAGCGGTCAGTGCCAGGTGATCAAGGTCTATAGTTCAGGTTATATAATGAGAACCACAGAGAAGACGGTTGCCCTTGATATCTGCTTCTCGGAGCGTCTCGGCACCACTGCCGGAATGGACAAGATAGTCGAGGCCACTGACATCCTCTTCAATACCCATCCCCACAGTGACCACTATGACGAAGGTATGTGGAGGAAGATGGACCTGGCCGGCAAGCCTATCGTGGCTCCCTTCAATATCCTCAAGAATGGCAGCAAGAACGTCCACTTCACAATGCATACACTGGGCAGCGACACAAAGCCCGAAGTTCACGACACGTCCACCGGCCAATATGCCGACAATCTCGGTGAGATAGTCGATATCGATGTGGCTTCTTCCCAGGGCATCGGAATCAAGTCCCAGCAGGACCCTGTCGCTCTCTATCTGTACCGCATCCAGACCGGAGACTGGAGCTGGATTTGCACCGGCGACTGCTCCAATCCCGAGCACCAGAAAGGCTATGAAGGCAAGTATGAGGCTCCGGACTTCATTTTCCAGCCTATTTTCCAGGGCGTGACAACCCTGATGGGCAATGTGAGCCGAATGAAGAAGACCTCTCACCCCACAATCTATATGAACCAGCACGAGAACGAATACTTCCACGAAATTTCAGGAAGAATGTCCTTCAGGTATATGTTCACAGACCCCGGCTCTCTCGGAGGTAGCGGATCCCTCTATCCCGCCGCTGTTGTCTGCTTTGACAACGGAGAAAGTGTAATTTACCAGAAATAACCTTTTGATTTGCGATAAAAATGAAAACAATTTTCAAATATATTTTAATGCTCGGCGCATCAGCCGTCCTCCTTTCCGGCTGCAAGGGAGGAAATGACAAAGGCGGCAATACTCCTGCTGACGATCCCGACAAGAGCCTCTGGAAGAGCACTGCCGTCATACCTTCAGCTGTCGATGTATATGCCGGAAAGAATTTCGGCAAACTTGTGCAGTCTGATGTCTTCGAAATCGACGCCCAGAACAGGGTGATTTCATTCAGCCGTGAGGATGTCGTCAGGGGAAAGACGCTGATGGACCTCAAGTATTCCTATTCAGGTAAGACCACTGCGACAATCAGCGGTACTTTCATCGGCGTGGGCAACAAGAATATCACTGCCTCCTGCGATGAAGATGATACCTCCGTGTCCTACAAGGGCGATTGGGCGGCCAGTCCGGTGAACCTTGTCACAACTTATGAGGACGGTGTGGTGAAGTCCACAGTCTTCGACGATTCCTCTGAAGACGCCTCCCACTTCTCCAATTCATCAAAATATACTGAGACATATACGGTCAATAAGGACGGCGACATCACAAAAGTCGTTATCGGCACCAAGAACACCGGTACTGCCAAGGCCACTAATCCGACAGGCTTCCAGTCATCTTCAGAGGTCGAGTTCACTTACACATATTCCGAATATGAGGACCTGAACAACTTCAACGCCTATCTGATGCCCTGCTCCTTCCCTGTATGGTATGCAAAGGGACTTCCCGGCTGCAAGCACCTCATCAGCGGCATGACCTCCAAGTGCGGCAATGTCAGCCACAGAGCCTCCTTCAAGGTCGAATATGAAATAGACGAGGACGGGACTATCATTTCCGCCATCCGTACCGATTATACCGACGACAAGGCCATCCTTGTAAGGAAATATATGTTATTCTATTGATATGAAACATTTTCTTCTGAAACTCTCAATCGTCTCGGCGGTGCTTCTCGGCGCTTTCGCCGGGAAAGCATCTGCTGATACAGGTTACGAATGGACCACCGTGCCTAACCATATTCTCAGGGCCCAGCTCATCGACCAGCTCAGGACCGTCCAGGGAAATCTTGTCGGAGATCCCGTATATTTCATGATTCAGGACTTGATGCTTCAGATTGAGGCCGCGGCTGCCGGTGACCAGTACATCTGGGTCGATCAGGCGCTCAGGGCCTGCCTCATCCTCGAGGATATGTTTCCTCCCGTGGTGTCTCATCCTGCAATGTTCATGAAGGACAAGCTGTCCATAATCCGCAATCAGATTCTCCTTATCAAGGATTATCCGATGCATGAGACCCATCTTACCGACGAGCCTGCGGACGCTGGGGTGAATCCCACCCAGACAGCCGCATTCCTCAAATACAACAGCAACTTCCTCAACTACAAGAGGCAGAACGCACTCGATGCCCTCAAGACTCGTCTTCAGCCGGATGAGTGCCAGGTCATAAAGATATACAGCAGCGGCTTCATCTTCAGGACCACGGATAAGACTGTCGGGGTTGATATCTGCTATCAGGAAGGCTTCGGAACTACCGCAGGACTGGATGACATAGCCTCTGCCATTGATATCCTTTTCCTTTCCCACGCCCACGGAGACCACTACGATAAGGATCTCTGGCGCAAGATGGAGAACAAGTCCAAGCC
Source organism: Bacteroidales bacterium (assembly GCA_024401675.1). Taxonomy (GTDB): domain Bacteria; phylum Bacteroidota; class Bacteroidia; order Bacteroidales; family UBA932; genus Cryptobacteroides. The sequence goes on from JAKSKQ010000020.1 coordinate 6,738, forward strand.
TATTGTCACCCCATGGAACATCCTTCAGGACAACAATCCCAATGTCCATGTGCTGATGACGACTGCTGCCGGCGGGCACCTGCATTCCGGCAGTACGTATTATGATACTCTCGGGGAAGTCTTTGACACTCAAATCGGTCCCAGCAAGATAACCGGCATCAAGTCCGAGCAGGGAGATGTTGCCTGCATCGTGTATCTTGCGGAGACTTCGGGATGGCGTTTCATCCACACTGGCGACAACTCCAATGTCAATGTCCAGAAGGGATTCGAAGGCAAGTACGAGGCCCCGGACATTGTAATCGACCCCATCTTCCAGGGAATCGCCACTCTGCTGGGCAATGTGAAGAACATGCTCCACAAGAGCCAGAAGCCTTCATTTTATATAAATGCCCATGAGAACGAATTCCACCATACCAGCGACCATCGTGTGTCATACCGCTTCATGTTCAACAATACCGGCGCTCTTGGCGGAAGCCCCGCTTCAATAGCCAGCTGTGTGCTGCTCATGGACAATGGCGAAAGTGCAATTTTCCGGAAATAGACAACAATATGAAAAACATACTCAAATATTCGATTATCTGTGCGGCTGTGCTTGTGGCTCTGACCGCCTGCAAGAACGGCGGCGGCAATCCTGCCGATGACCATGACGGAAGCCTCTGGCACTCCAGTGTCGTGTATCCTGCCTCTGTGGAGGTGTATGCCGGCAAGACCCTGGTGATGTCAGATGAATATACAGTTGATCAGACCGGCCTCCTCGCATCCATGGTCAGGACTGACCATTCCCTCAATAAGCAACTTCTGAACCTCACATATTCATACTCCGGAAAGGAAAATGTGGTCATAGCCGGTACTTTCTACGGCGCCGGAAAGAAGTCGATCACTGCATCCTGCAAGGACGGAGTCGTGACCTATCAGAGTGACGGCAACATGCCTCTTCTTGTCCGTACCACCTTCGACACGGAAACCTCACTGGCACAGAACACTGAATTCCAGAACACCGGTGAAGACACTCATTATTCTGCCCAGACAACTTATTCCGAGACTTATGTTGACAACGGCGGGGATATCGAAAAAGTCGAAATCGCCACAGTCAGCGACGGCCAGGGCAAGGATGTCAATCCCACTTATGTCTCTACAAGTTCTTCCGTGGATTACGAGTACACATACTCTGATGACCTTGACCTGAATAATTTCAACGCCTATCTCATGCCCTGTAATTTCCCGGTATGGTATGCCAAGAGCCTGCCCGGAAGCAAGCATCTGATTACCGGAATGAAGGTTTCTCATGACGGAAGGGAGTACGGAGTCTCATTCACTGTGGAGTATGACCTTGATTCTGACGGAAATGTGCTGACGGCAGTCCGCACGGATTACTGCGGCACGACTGTCGCACTTGAGAGGACATACACTCTTATTTATTGATTTGAATATGAAGTATAATCTCACAAGCAAGGATTTGTCCCAGATCGAGCGCTTCGCCAAGGGCTTTCCCTGGCTGAAGATAGTTGCCCCCGCAACACCTGGACACGGAGTCGAGGTGCTTTCCGACTCTCAGGTCGGGCAGTGCATCAATTACTCCCGCAGCGCCGCTGTTTCTGGAAGGGTTAAGTTCGTGCCCGCCTCCGGTGCCGCTTCCCGCATGTTCAAGGACCTCTTTGCCGGTCTCGCAGCGGTTCGGGACGGAAAATCCATCGACGGGACTCCTGCCGCGAAATTTGTTTCCTCCATAGGGAAGTTCGCCTTCTACAGTGAAGAACTGTTCCCCGAGGGGGCTTCAGATGAGAAAGTGCTTTCAGCCACATTGGAGACACCCGGACTCGGGTATGGCTCCAAGCCCAAGGGAGTCCTCGCATTCCACAAATATTCCGACGGCGAAATCCGTACCGCTTTTGCCGAGCATCTTGTTGAGGCCCAGAAATATATGCGCGACTCCGATGGCACGGCATCCCTCGTGGTGACAGTGTCTCCGGAGCATCTGGAACTGTTCAAGGAAGCATTTGAGCAGGTAAGACCCTCTTTCGAAGAGCGCTACGGCGTCCGTTACAATGTGGAATTTGTCTTCCAGGACAAATCTACCGACACCATTGCGGTCGATCCCGAAGGCAAGCCCTTCCTCAAGGAGGACGGAACGCCTCTGTTCCGTCCGGCAGGTCACGGCGCGCTCATCTACAACCTCAATGCTCTGGAGCAGGAACTCGTGTCAATCAAGAATATTGACAATGTGTCATGTGAGCGCTACCTCGACACAACTGCAAAATACAAGGAGGCTCTGATGGGCCGCGCTCTCCAGCTGCGGGACACAATCTTCGGCTATCTGGAAGAACTCGACAAATACGAGTCGATGAAGACTTACGAGCCTTATCCGGCCATCCCCGGATACAACAACATGCTCTATGATCCCTATTCAACTCCTGAGTGCCAGGAACTTTGCCGTGATATCGAAGACTTCCTCGCCCGCGATCTCTGTGTGACAATGCCCATCGCCCGCTCTTGCAGCGAGAGGGTGGCATCGCTCCGCGGAAAACTGAATCGTCCCATCCGCGTGTGCGGAGTCGTCCGCAATCAGGGGGAGCCCGGCGGAGGGCCGTTCATCATAGAGGGCGGCGACGGCACCACTTCCCTTCAGATTCTTGAAGGCGCGCAGATAAAGGACGCCTCATCTCTCGAGGGCGCGACACATTTCAATCCTGTAGATCTGGTCTGCTGTCTGAGGGATTATCACGGGAACAAATTCGACCTCACCCGATATGTCGATGAGGAGACAGGCTTCATAAGTTCCAAGAGTTATCAGGGCCGCGAACTCCGCGCTCTCGAACTTCCCGGCCTTTGGAACGGTGCGATGTCAGACTGGAACACCCTGTTCGTGGAAGTTCCTCTTGAGACTTTCAATCCCGTCAAGACTGTCCTTGACCTTCTCCGCCCCGCACATCAGGCGTAAGTTTCTGTATTGAACATATATAAATGACAACCTATGAAAAGAACTTGGAAAAAGCAGGACAGGCGTGACCGCTATGACCGCATTTATCTAAAGGACCTTGACCCGGTACACACCATTATTCCGATGCTGATGCCACGGCGGTGTGACAATGAGGCAGTTACCATTGAAATCATTGAGACCGAGGCCATCAATAAATACCTGGCCGCGAAGAATGCCGGCAATCCGGAGTTCAAATACACTCTTTTTCATGTATTTGCTGCGGCCATGGCCAAGATTCTCATCCTCCGTCCCCATCTGAACTGGTTCATCCAGGGCCCCAGGATTTTCGCCAACCGCGATGTCAAACTGGCCTTCATGGTCAAGCGTAATTTCGATGAGAAGTCCGAGGAGTCCATCGCAAAATTCGTAGCCGATGTCGATGGCGGAAGTCTTGTCGATCAGTTCCACGATTATCTCGAAAAGTTCGTCACTGCCGTGCGCAAGGAGAAAAAGCTCGAGAAGACCTCCAATACAATCGGCATTCTGAAGCATGTTCCTCTGCCTTTCCTCAGATTTTTCTTCTGGCTGGTCCACAAGATGGACAAATGGAACTGCTATCCCAAGGTCCTTGCCGACCAGGATCCCAGTTGCGCCAGCGCTTTTATCACCAATATCGGAAGTCTCGGAATGACAGCTAATTACCATCACCTCTACGAAAGCGGGACCATGTCCTGCTTCGCTATGCTCGATGCCCGCAGACTGCGCCCGGTCTTCAAGGATGACGGCACCTACGAGATGAAGGAGACTGTCCAGATCAGCATTACTCTCGATGAGCGTATTGTGGACGGCTATTACTGCTCCACCTGTGTGCGGTTGCTCCATTATCTCATGCAGCACCCCGAGGACCTTGATCTTCCCGCATCGGCTCCGGTGGATTTCGACTGGAATAAAATAGTCCGTTGATGTAAAAATTTTTATGATTTTTCATCGTCTTCAGGTGAAAGATTGGAAGAAATAGGGGCGGTTATCTTTAATATTTTAAATATTATTCACTGTTTGGCGGATTATTCATAGAATATTCCGCCGTTTTCTTGAATATGTTTGCGTAAATACTACATTTTCAATAGTTTGTATATATTAAAAAATTTTACAATCTTTGCCGTCCATATTGGAAAAATTCAAACATTATTATATGAAACGGTTATTAGTATTTTTGATTGCCCTGTCGATAGGACTCTCGGCTAAGGCGGCGTATGAATATGATGCCACCATAAGTGGTAAGGTCACTGTTACTGACCTGAGTTTCAAAAGTGGAGGCAAAATGATTTACAATTATCAGTTGGAGTATGCTCAAGTCGGGACGAATAGTAGCGGAAGCACGTTTGAATCCAGCGCAGTCCTGATAATTTACCCCGACGGACCTTCGATTGCGGGAACTTTCACTTTGGCGGACGAAACTGTCGACTCCTACTCATATGTCAAATATGGCTCGGCTTACAGATATGTCGTTGACTATACCGGCAAGCCTACGTCAATCACCATCACCGACAACGGAGATGACACCTACACCATCTCCGGCGCATTCAGGACCAAGAACGGAAACAATTACTATTATTACTATTACGACGCGTCTGATCCTGCCAACACCTTCGAATACAAGGCTCCGAAGCCCTATGACGACGAGCCTGAAGCTGGTTCGTTCACTTTCAATGCGTCAGGGGCTGCCGTGAGCATCACTGATTACGTAGCCGCAGAAGGCCTGATAACGGTGGATGTCAACGACAAGAACTACAACTTCGTCGAGCTCGCAATAGTCGCAGACGAATTCGCCCTTCCCGCAGGGACATACTCAGTATCGGACAGCGGGGTGAAAGGTACCATCGTGAAGGCATCCGGTGAAAAAGGAGGCTATTATCCCGAAGGCTCGTATCTGAACTACAACTATGAAAATTATTATGTAACCGGAGGCTCTGTGACGGTTTCCTATTCAGATGACGCCTCAACAATCACCATCTCCGGTACCGTAACCTCGGCCCACGGTTCCACAATCGCCATTTCGGCTACGACAGACAACCCCTTCAAGTCTTACGAGCCCAAGACTTACGCTCTGACAGTGAGCAAGATTGTCGCCACGGTTCATCCCAAAGACACGTATGACAACAAGGACTATGTCATTCTCGACGTCACGGCAAAGAACGGGGATGCCGCCTGCAACGGACGCATACGAGTGAATTCAGCAGTCCTCGAAGGCAGCTACAACTATCAGAACTTCAACGGAACATACACATACTTCGGCTATGACGCATCAGGCTGGTCTCTGAACTACATTTACGGCCAGGATACCGAAAATGCGATGACTATCGAAAAGACCGGTAATGCCAATGAGTACAAACTCAGCTGCCGCATTTCCTGCGGCGGTGAGAAGGACTATGTGATTTACACTATCACCGACGCCGTCTTCACCTGGGTGGCTCCCACTCCTTTCGATGCGGAGCCGGACAATGCCAGCACCATCAATGCCGAGTATGCCTGTCAGGCCGAAGTGACCAGGGACGCGAAGGCCGGAACCACCACCGTGTTCGTGGAGAACGCTGAATTTTCTCCTCTTGCCATTGTATTCGCCGGCAGCGGTGACTTGCTGCCCTGCAGATATACCGTAAGCGACAAACTTGTTCCCGGTGGCATCGTCGCCTCCGCGGGGCGCAAGGGAACCGGTTGGGATATGGTCGAGACCGGAACCTGGTACGGAGAAGGCATCAGCGCGTATGACTATAAGCCATACTATATCACAGGTGGCTACATCGATGTGAATTATGTCGGGAACAATGTCGAACTTGTCGGTGTCCTCACTTCGAAGAAAGGCTCGACCATCAATGTACACGCTGTGTGCCCCAATTTCAACTCCATATCCTTGCCGGCCAACTTCATGAGCGGTTATATCAGCGATACAGGATCCGGATATTCCTTCACTTGGGACATCGTCACATCTGCTGAAAGCGGTGAGGTGACCCTTTACTCCACTCTCGTTGCCACCGGCGCTGTCAGCGGACTCAAACCGGCGGTCAAAGTGGACGGGGAAACATTTGAAAGTTCATCCTGCGATTCTGAAACAGGTGAATGTGCCCCTATAGAGCTCGGCAGTTTCGACAAGGGGAGCGTCATAAAGATAGATGTCCTCATTGAGACTGACGGCGGTACAACCGAGGGCAAAACAATCAATTACACAGTTGAATAAACTATAGGAGAGAATATTATGAAAAAGACAAACAGCAACATCCCCTCATATATCTCCCCTGCAGTGGAGATGATTTCAGCCGTCGGCAGCGCCCTGATCTGCCTCAGCCCCGGCATCGATAATCTGGAAAGATCCGAAGAACTTGACAATGTCTTTGAAAACTGATGGAGGACCGGAAAATGAAAAAAATCTTACTTGCTTCAATAGCTCTCATAGCGGTCCTTGCCGCCTGCTCAAAGGAAAATTCAGTGGTAAAGCCTGTCGATAAAGGGCTTACGTTCACCGTTTCCACCGAAGGAGTGAAAACAATTCTCGAAGGCGAGGACAAAGTCTGCTGGCTGCCGGATGATATGATTTCGATATGCGGCATCCCCTACAGAATCCAGGAAATCAAGGAAGACCAGTCCTGTGCAATCTTTGAGAAGATGGATCCCGGTCTTCCCGATCCCGAACCTTGGGACGGAAAATACATCGCCGTATATCCCGTCACCCTCGGATCCTACCCTGAAATCCAACTGCCCCAGGAGCAGTACTATAACCATCCGAACTCTCTTTCCGCAGTAAGCCCGATGTATGCCGAGAGCGAATCCACCGACCTTGTGTTCACCAATGTCTGCGGTATCCTTTCACTTGTCGTCAAAGGTACCGGCACAGTGAAGAAGGTTGAGGTCAAAGATGCCGAAAAATGTCTCTGGGGATCCTGCGCCATCAATGACGGTGCCGCCGAAATCACTTATGAGGAAGAAGACGAGATAAAAGAGCACCTTTCAGGTGTGGTCCTGAATTGCAGCGAAGGTGTCGAACTTTCCGAAGACTGGGAAACAGTGTTCCTCGTGGCTCTTCCCGTCGGAGAATATTCCAACCTCTCATTCGTGTTCTACAACGATGCCGACACTCCCTGCGAGTTCTGCCTCAGGAGCGAAGCGACTGCCGTTATTACAAAGAACACAATTTATCCCATCCATGTTTCTGTGACTTTCCCCAATCCCGGCCTTGAAGTCGGAAGTTTCAGCGTGGGAGAAGGAAAACAGGTGATATTCTCCACAGGCAACCTCTATACTGTAGCCGAAATGGACAACACCCCTGTGATAGAGAACTATCTCTACAGCAATGCCTATATCTACGGCCGTTATGCCCACCAGCTCCCCTGGAACGATTGGGGGAATCATTATTTTGAACAGACCGGCGAGGAAGGCTGGAGGATGCTCACCAGCGCCGAGTGGAAGTATCTGCTCGAAGAGCGCCAGACTTCCGGCCCCAGATATCTCAATGCCACCGAAACTCCGGTTGTTGTGAGCGGTGTGAAGTACTACGGTCTTCTCATCTTCCCCGACGACTATTCAGGTGATGCCGGAATTGAGACCTATACATGGGCCAAGATGCAGAGGCTCGGAATAGCGTTCCTTCCTGCCACCGGTTGCGATTATATTCCGGCCGGGGACGGTGTCAGGAAATATGGCCGCTATTGGGCCGGCGATGATATAAATGTTTATATGGCCTGCAATATGGCATTCGGTCCGAGCGGTGTCAGCGCGCACAATGCCTTCGGCAAGTATGCGGGATATGCTGTCCGTCTGGTACATGATATCGAATAAGAAAATGAAACATATTTTCGCATTTGCAGTTGCGCTCTCCGCTTTGGTGGTGGGCGCAACTGCGTGTTCAAGGGATAACGTATCCCGCAGCAAAGTCATTGTCGATACTGATATGGTGGAGGGCTTCGATGACGGAATCGCCCTCGCGATGCTGCTTCGAAGCGGTGCCGATGTCCTCGGTGTGACCACCGTCACCGGCAATACCTGGGCCCGTGAAGGCGCGGCCTATGCCTTGCGCCAGGCGGAATTGTTCTGCCCCGATACAGTTCCGACCATCATAGTCGGAAGTGAATATCCTCTCCGCGAGGGCCGTCTGGAGACTCTTCCGGGCGAAATTGCAGCCAATCCCGGAGCTGACAGCGGGTGGCTCGGCTCCTGCTCCTATGCCCGGGTGACGGACTGGAAAGCGCATTATGAGGCCCGCTATGGCTGCGAACCTTCCGCATACAAAGTCGTGGAAGAAGATGCATCTGACTTTATAATCAGACAGTTGCATCAGTATCCCGGCGAGGTTACTCTTCTTGCGATAGGCCCCTGTACCAATATCGCGAAGGCTCTTCAGAAGGATCCTTCGGTCGCTTCCCTGGCGAAGGAAATCGTGTATATGGGAGGCGCTTTCTGGTGCGAAGGGAATTCCACTGCATTTTCGGAGTTCAACATTCTCTATGACCCGGAGGCCGCTGCAATCTGCTTCCGCGCCCCCTTCCCCTTGCAGACAGTCGTTTCACTGGATGTGTGCAACACCGTCCTTATGGACTCGGCCCGCTATATGAGCCTTTATGACAAACTTCCTGACGAGAGAATGAAGGATGTCTTCAGGGGCGGATTCCACTATCCCGCCTTCAAGGACACCCCGGGGATGAAGATTCCGGTATGGGACCTCATCAGTGCCGCGATTGTTCTGGACAAGTCGGTTGTCACCAAGTCGAACCTCTGTCCTGTGGATGTGATTGACAATCCGGCCTCACCCGAGTACGGCCGTACAGTGGTTTCCTCATCGGCACCACGCCCCTCCGCATGCATTCCTCTTGCAATAAATGAGGATAAATTCTGGAAACTTGTTAACTTTACGGTTTCACAATAAAAGGGCTTTGATGAACATTGACATTAGACATATTCTGAGCGTGGCGCTGGCCATCCTTGTCGGCAGCGCCAGTGCGTTTTCCCAACATCATATAACATTCATGCCCCAGTGGACTCCTCAGGCCCAGTTTGCCGGCTATTATGTCGCGCTTGAAATGGGCTTCTACACTGAAGCGGGGCTGGACGTCACAATAAAGCATCTGTCCTCCAACTCGAATCAGAACTGTATGGAGCACCTTGAAAAAGGAGATGTCGATATTGTGACGAATATGCTGATCGGCGGCATGAAGGAGCGCAGCAAAGGTTTTCCGATTGTCAATGTCCTCCAGACTTCGCAGAACACCGGATTGTGCTGTGTGGCTCACAAGCCAGTCAAATCCCTTGAGGATTTGAACGGAATGAAAATCGGCCGGTGGGAAAGCGGATTTGCCGAGAATGCCACCATCGCCCAGAAGGAACTCGGACTGGATATCCATTGGGTGCCCTATATCTACGGCGTCACACTATATATAGCCAATGCCGTCGATGCGGCTCTGTTCTATTCCTACAATGAACTGATTCAGCTGTACCTTTCCATGGGCGAGGTCCCCGCCGACCATATCATCTTCTTCAACGAGTACGGCTACAACTATCCCGAAGACGGCCTTTTTGTGACAGAAGCTTTCTACAAGGCCAACAAGGATGATGTGGATAAGTTCGTGAAGGCTTCGAAAAAAGGTTGGGATTATTGCCGTACACACAAGAAGGAGGCTCTCGCCATTGTCAGGAAATACACTACCGGACATCATATACGGACAAACGACGTACATCAGGAAATGATGCTCCGGGTAGTCCTCACCCTTCAGGAGGACAAGAATACCCATGAGGCCACATACGCTCCGGTATCCAAGCAGCTTTTCGATGACATGTGCCGCAAGGGAATAGAGGCCGGTATTCTGTCCGGGAAAGTTGAATATTCAGATTTCATTGTCGCAAAATGAGCAAGACCCGTCACTCACTCTCTTCCAAACTGAGTCTGTCCGTAATAATAACTTCGGCCGTCCTGCTGATGGTCGCGATTCTCGTGCTGATTGAGATGTCGTCCTCCCTTCTGAGGAAGGCCGCAATCGATGACACCAGAAAGACTCTTGAATGTTCTCTCAATAAATTGGAGGCGGACATGTCCGAAGTGCAGGGGCAGGTTGACGGTGCCGCGTGGATGGTCGAATATCTCCGCGACGACCCGAAAAAAGTCCTTGCCTTCAACAGGGAATTCCTCGTGAACAATCCTTCCATTTACGGTACTGCCGTGGCTTTCGAGCCGTGGTATTTCAATTCGGAGGGAAAATACTTCATGGCATATTCCTGCCGGACTCCGAAAGGGGTCAGCACATCCAGAGTCGGAAGTGAGGATTACCACTATTTCTCCATGGAATGGTATCAGCTGCCGGTTCTTACAAAATCCTCCGGCTGGAGCGAGCCCTATTTCGACGAGGGCGCCGGCAATGACCTGATGAGTACATATTCAGTGCCTCTTACCGATGATTTCGGTCAGATTTATGCCGTAATGACAGCCGACATCACCCTTGACACGATTGTAAACACTGTTTCCAAGGTAAAGCCTTTCGAGAATTCCCAGACTTTCCTGGTTTCCAATACCGGCCTTTTCATCAGTCATCCGGATTCCACCAAATGCTGCAATGAGACCATCTTCGCTTCCGCCCTGTCCCTTGAGAACAAACAGTTGCAGGATGCGGCCAGGAAGATGATGCGCGGAGAGAACGGTTACGCCAATTTCACTTCCAGCAGCGGCAACAGATGTTTCATGGTCTATAGCCACATGTCCAACGGCTGGGGCCTTTGCACGGTGGTATATGAACGTGACGTGCTCGCCATTACGAGGGAAAGCAATCTGGTCATGATTGCCATCCTGCTGCTTGGTCTCGTCATCCTTTTCTTTGCCACGAAACATATCATCAAACGGCAGACCAAACCTCTTACCGAATTCTCGGACGCTGCGATGCAGATTGCCGGCGGCGATTTTTCCGCTCCTCTGCCGTCCCAGACCTCGATTACAGAGCTGGACACTCTCCACGATTCGATGGAGTATATGATGAAGTCCATCAATGACTATATTGTCAAACTCGGCGAGACTACTGCCGCCAAGCAGAAAATCGAGAGCGAGTTGCAGATTGCATCCGCCATCCAGCTTGCCATGGTTCCGCACGAGTTCGATACCGCCGGCCTCGCGGATATTTTCGCCGATGTCCATCCCGCCAAGGAAGTGGGCGGCGACCTGTACGACTTCACCATTCAGGGCAAGAACTTGTATTTCGTGGTCGGAGACGTGTCCGGCAAGGGTGTTCCCGCTGCGCTGTTCATGGCTATCTGCTGCGCCGCGTTCCGTCTGGTTTCTGCGCTCGGCTTGAGCGTGGACGGCATAGTGTCCAAGATCAATGACATCTGCTCAAAGCGCAACGAGTCCAATATGTTCACTACAATGTTCGTCGGGAAAATTGACCTTGACACATTGGAAATGGAATATTGCAACGCCGGTCATAATCCCATCATAATCATCGCTCCCGACGGTTCCGCCAGGTACATTCACGCCAAGGCAAACCTCGCCATCGGTCTCTTCCCCGATTTCCCGTATCAGAAGGAGAGTATCAAGATAGAGAAAGGCTCCAGGATTCTGGTCTATACAGACGGTGTTTCCGAGGCGGAGAATGCTGCGAAGGAACTTTATGGAGAAGACAGGCTTCTGGAATTCGCAGGCAGCGAACCTGCTCAGACCGATTCACGGCAGTTCGCCGCAGACCTTCTCGCCAATGTCCGCTCCTTCACCCTCGGCAACCCTCAGAATGATGACATCACAATGATGTCAATCAAACTTTGACAATAATAACATTGAAAAATATGCGTAAGGCTTTGTTTCTTTCACTAGTTGCGGCTCTGGTTTCTTTTGCCGCCCCCGCACAGTCAGCCCTCAACGACAACCCCGACACCATTCTCGGTACTTTTCTGGTGCCCGATCCGGGAAACGACTCTCATGTCACATTTACCAAAAACGAGAAGGGCGGATATGACTGCCGCATCGTCTGGATGGAGAATGCCATCGACCCTTCCACCGGAAAGCCCTGGCTGGATGTGAAGAATCCCGACAAGTCTCTGAGGACCCGCACCTGCATGGGCCTCGCCCTTATCGAGAACATCAAATACGACAGTGCGAAGAAACAGTGGTCCGGAGCCAAGGTTTATGACCCGAACCGCGGCATCAACGCCAATGCCACAATCAAGTTCACCGAGGACGGTCGTCTGTGCCTCAAGGGAACTATTCTTGGTATAGGTGAAACGGTTTACTGGATAAGGCAGTAATCAGTCCTCATCCTCGTCATCGCCGGAGTCGGCCTTGCTGAGTTCGTCGAGTTCCTTGTCGTCCGGAATCGTATCTCCATCAGATTCGGGAGCGGGACCGCTTCCGGCCATCTGCTCTATTTCGGACTCTCCCTCCCTGTCGAGCCAGCGCTCCACATCTTCGAGGCTGTCCTGCTCGATGGGAATCTTCACAAGATATATATCCTCCGGCAGTTCGATAGTCACTGCATAGAAGCAGTCTCCGTTGGGCTTGGGGTATTTGACAATATCATCTTCGCAGGACTCCAGCCCTTCAGGGTACTTTTCCTTGAATGCATCGGCCACTTCTGCCGACATTTTTTCTATGCTGACAATATGATGTTTTTTGATATTCATGGCTCTTTGAGATTTGGGGCTGCAAACATACATCACCTTTTCCGTATGTGCAAGAGTTGACGTAAAAAAATGGGACAGATGCTGCCTGCACCTGCCCCATTTTCAAATATCCGATGGGTGATTCTACATCATTCCGCCCATGCCGCCGGCGGGCATTGCCGGAGCGGGCTCCTTCTCGGGGATGTCGGTAATGGCGCACTCGGTGGTGAGGAACATTCCGGCCACTGAAGCTGCGTTCTCGAGAGCCACGCGGGAAACCTTGGTCGGGTCGATGACACCGGCTTCGAAAAGGTTCACATATTCATCAGTGCGGGCGTTGTAGCCGAAGTCGGCCTTGCCCTCGCGTACCTTATTGATGATGACGCTGCCCTCAAGGCCTGCGTTGGTGGCAATCTGACGGAGAGGCTCCTCGATGGCGCGGGCCACGATGGTGACACCGGTGGTCTCGTCATCATTGTCGCCCTTGAGGTTTTTGATAGCCTCTGCGGCGCGGATATATGCGACTCCGCCTCCCGGAACTATACCTTCCTCTACAGCGGCGCGGGTTGCGCTGAGCGCATCCTCGACCCTGTCCTTCTTCTCCTTCATCTCAACCTCGGTAGCGGCGCCCACATAGAGAACCGCAACTCCGCCGGCGAGTTTGCCAAGACGCTCCTGGAGTTTCTCCTTGTCATAGGTTGAAGTGGTCATTTCAATCTGCTTGCGGATGGAAGCCACACGGTCTGCGATTGCGTCCTTGTCGCCTGCGCCGTTCACTACTGTGGTGTTGTCCTTGGTGAGGACAATCTTCTCGGCGCGGCCGAGCATATCGACAGTGGTGTTTTCAAGAGTAAAGCCCCTTTCGTCTGAGACCACGATGCCTCCGGTGAGGGTTGCGATGTCCTGGAGCATTTCCTTGCGGCGGTCACCGAATCCGGGAGCCTTGACAGCGGCAATCTTGAGAGTACCGCGGAGTTTGTTGACTACCAGAGTGGTAAGAGCCTCGCCGTCCACATCCTCGGCAATGACGAGCAGGGATTTGCCGTCACGGGCGATGGGCTCGAGCACGGGGAGAAGGTCTTTCATGGAACTTACCTTCTTGTCGGTGATGAGGATGTAGGGATCATCGAGAACGGCCTCCATCTTGTCACCGTTGGTGATGAAATAAGGGGAAAGGTAACCGCGGTCGAACTGCATGCCCTCGACAACCTTCACCTCTGTGTCGGTTCCCTTGGCTTCCTCAACAGTGATTACACCGTCCTTTTTCACCTTGGACATGGCATCGGCGATGAGTTTGCCGATATAACTGTCATTGTTGGCGGAGATTGTGCCGACCTGCTCGATTTTGTCATAATCTTCTCCGACCTCGCGGCTCTGGGCCTTGAGATTCTCCACCACGGCGGCGACGGCCTTGTCGATACCGCGCTTGATGTCCATGGGATTGGCACCGGCAGCGACATTCTTCAGACCTACATTGATGATGGCCTGGGCGAGGACAGTGGCGGTGGTTGTGCCGTCACCGGCCTGGTCGTTGGTCTTGGAAGCGACTTCCTTGACCATCTGCGCGCCCATATTGGCGAGCCTGTCCTCAAGTTCGACTTCCTTGGCCACGGTCACACCGTCCTTGGTCACCTGGGGAGCACCGAATTTCTTTTCGATGACAACATTGCGGCCCTTGGGACCGAGAGTCACCTTGACTGCATTTGCGAGAGCATCGGCTCCGTCCTTCATCCTGGCGCGGGCCTCTGTGTTGAATTCAATATTCTTTGCCATAATATTTTACAAATTAGATAATTGCGAGAATGTCGCTCTGTTTCATAATAAGATATTTCTTTCCCTCATAGGAAATTTCTGTTCCGGCATATTTGCCGTAGAGAACCTCGTCGCCGGCCTTGACCTCCATAGGTTCGTCCTTTTTGCCGGGACCTGCCGCGATGATTTTTCCCTGAAGGGGTTTTTCCTGAGCCGAGTCGGGAATGTAAAGACCTGAAGCTGTCTTGGTTTCTGCTTCCTTGGGTTCAACGAGAACCCTGTCTGCCAATGGTTTGATCATAATATTTGAATTTTATTGAATAAACTTTCTTCGTCCTCTTCGGGACGGACATCCACAAATTTACCTAATTCCGTGCCAAATTCAAAGTATGACAATTTGGCAGAGTGAAAGACACTGTTTTTTTCAGTACCTTTGCATCCGCCTATGGACAATCAGGACATATATCTTCTCGAACATTCCCAGAAGGCCTCCGAGGCTCTTGACTGGGTCCGGCGCCAGACTTTTCTCCGCACCAACCATGTGCGGATGCTTTCCGGTGCCATACAGGGCCGTTTCCTGAATTTCATCGTGAAGATGACAGGCGCCCGCAACATCCTGGAACTCGGCACTTTCACCGGTTATTCCACCATCTGCATGGCGGAGGCTCTCGGGGACGAAGGACACATTGACACACTGGAAATCAACGACGAACTGGAGGATGTCATCTTCGGCGGTCTCGAGAAGGCCGGTGTCAGCGCGCGGGTCACGGTACATTTCGGGGACTGCCTCGAGACAATGCGCACCTTTCCGAAGGCCGGACAGTACGATCTGGTGTTCATGGACGCCAACAAGCGCGACTATCCCCGGTACTACGAAGCTGTGCTGCCGCTTGTCAGGCAGGGCGGTTTCATCCTTGCGGACAATGTGCTCTGGGACGGCAAGGTCTATGAGAATCCGGTTCCAACCGACCCCCAGACCAGGGGAATAACCGCCTTCAACGATATTGTGTCGCGGGACGAAAGGGTGGAGAATGTGATACTTCCCCTGCGCGACGGAATTAATCTTATCAGAAAAAAATAAAACTCATGTCGATTATAAAGAAATCCGAGGCCACTTGCAGCAAATGTGGCAGGAAACATGAAATGACAGTTTACCGCAGCATCAATGTCTCCGAAAATCCCGAATACAAGGATGCGGTGCGCAGCGGCTCCGTGTTCATGTGGCGCTGTCCGGAGTGCGGCACTCCGAATCTGGTCTGCTATGAAATGCTCTACCACGATCCGGACAGGAAAATGATGCTCTGGCTGCTGCCGGACGAGACTCTCGAGGCCAAGGCGTCCGAGATGGCCGCCATCGAAAAGGCTGTCGAATCAATGGGGGACTACACCCTCAGGCGCTGCGCTGATGTGGGCTCGCTGATGGAGAAACTCCTTCTTGCCGAAGCGGGTCTCGACGACATAGTGATGGAACTTGTCAAATGGGTGACCCGCAGGGAGATGGCTGAAAAAGACCCTTCCATGGCCGGAGTTCCCATGAAATTCTATAAAACGGGCGACGACGGTTCCGGCAGATACATAGTCCTGTCCTTCCCGAAGGACGGAGCCATGGTGGGCTGCACTGTGGGCTGGAATGTCTATGAGGACTGTCTCTCCATCGTTTCCGGCTCCGGAGGAAAGCTTACTCCGGGCAAGGGATTCGCCCTTGTCGATTCAGACTGGATGGATATGAGAATGGGGTGATTTCCACCACCCCGTCCTGACTAAATCTCGAAATTGTGATAGTGCGCTCCGAAGCGCTCGAAGGCAGCCCTGTCAAGAGACTCCCTGTCATCGGGATGGGCTATGCTTATGAGCAGTTTCGCCCTTTCCTGGAGGGACTTGCCGGTAAGGTCCACGGCTCCCCACTCGGTGACAATCCAGTGGGCGTCAGCGCGTGGAGTCACCACTCCGGCTCCGGGATGCAGGATGGGGACAATCTTGCTCTGTCCCTTCTGTGTCCGGGAGGCGAAGGCTGTGATGGACTTTCCGCCCTCTGACATTGTGGCACCCTTGACATAGTCGAGCTGTCCGCCGGTACCGCTGAAGATGCGGGTCCCGATGCTGTCGGCGCTTATCTGTCCGGTAAGGTCCACTTCGGTGGCGGAGTTTATGGCGTCCATGTGAGGATTCTGTGCTATGATCCAGGGGTTGTTGGCGTAGGCTATGTCCCTCATCTCGACAGCGGGGTTGTGGTCTATGAACGAATACACGTCATTTGAGCCGAGAAGGAAGGAGGCCACTACCTTGCCGGTATCGATTTTCTTGCACGCTCCGTTGATGACACCGGCCTTGATGAGTTTCAGCAGGCCGTCGGCGAACATCTCTGTGTGGAGTCCCAGATTCTTGTGGGATGCAAGTTCCCCGGCGAGAGCATTCGGAAGTGCGCCTATTCCCATCTGTATGCAGTCCCCGTCATCCACCAGGGCCGCGCAGTTCCTGCCTATTATAAGTTCAGTTTCGGTCGGCTCTTTGTAAACTGCGGTGACAAGCGGAGTGTCATCCTGCACGAGATAGTCGAATTTGTCTATATCTATAAGGTTGCCGTAGGCGAAAGGTACATTGGGATTCACGACTCCGATCACCAGCCTGGCGGTCTCTATGGCAGCCACCGAGCAGTCCACCGAAGTACCCAGGGACACCCGTCCCTGACTGTCGGGGGGGGAGGTGTTGACCGGGGCGGCCTCAAGTTTGATGTAGCCTTTCCGGTACAGGGCCGCCGATTCTCCGAGATGTACCGGCAGATAGTCGGCGTAGCCGGAATTGACATTGGCACGCACATTCGGTCCTACGAAAAAGCCCTGTTCGAAGAAGATTCCTTCGTATCCGGGTTCGCTGTACGGCGCCGGGCCCTCTGTGTGGAAATGATGGAAATGCAGATCCCGCACCTCGCCGGCATCCGCTCTGCGGCACAGGGCCCGGATGAGGCAGTGGGGGACACTCGCAACACTGCTCAGGTGAATATGTCCATGGGAGGCGATGTGGCTGACTGCTTCGTCAGCGCTTACGTATTGGATTGTTTTCATGATTTCAACACTTCTTTCAGGAACGGCCCGGTGACACTCGAAGGGTCGGCGGCTACCTCTTCGGGGGTGCCGGCGGAGACTATCTCACCGCCGCTGCGTCCGCCGCCAGGCCCCATGTCGATGAGGTAATCGACGCTTTTGAGTATATCCAGGTTATGTTCTATGATAATCACTGTATTGCCCTGGTCCACAAGGGAGTTCAGAGCGGAGAGGAGAATCTTGATATCTTCGAAATGCAGTCCGGTGGTGGGCTCGTCGAGAACATAGAGAGTGCTTCCGGTGCCTTTCTTGGAAAGTTCGGCGGAGAGTTTCATCCTCTGGCTTTCACCTCCGGAAAGAGTCACGCTGCTCTGTCCGAGGCGCACATAGCCCAGACCTACGGCTACCATTGCCTCCAG
>JAKSKQ010000021.1 GCA_024401675.1 Bacteroidales bacterium
GGTATAGGAGCGCAGTTCGGTTACTTTTGTGCCTTCAATCGTGTTTGTTACCGGTTCTTCTTTCTGACAGCCGACAAATGTAATGGCAGATACTGCCATCAAGGCCAAGATAGTTTTTCTCATTACACTAGGTTTTTAAATAACAAATATACTCTTTTTCTGATTGATGCCAAAACATACATCGGTATGGAATGAAAGGGAGGGTATTTGCTCTTCCGGACCGGGAATTCGTGCCTCAATGTGCGCGGACTCCCTAAAAAAGCGAGTCCGAGCACATTTCCCAGAGACTTCGGCGTCGCGGTAAGAAAAAAAGCAGCGATCTTTAACAATCGCTGCTTGTGCCTCGGGCGGGAATCGAACCCGCACGGCCGTTTCGGGCCAAGGGATTTTAAGTCCCTCGTGTCTACCATTTCACCACCAAGGCTTCGATGGGGCAAAGGTAGGAAATTATTTTGTATCTTCGCAGGCTATATATGGCTCGAAGAATAAAAAGAACAAAGAAATTTGTGGTGAAGGACCTTGGATTCCTCTACGAGAGGGAGGGGTACGGCTGGCTGAGGAGGCATCTGCTCAACGGCCGGACAAGAAGAAAGGTCCGCAGAGCCGACGTGGTCCTGGTGCCCAGCGAGAAAGTCGGCGCACAAGTGCATAAGTATTACAGAGTTGACAATATAGAAATCGATGAAACAATATCTTGACCTTTTGAGACACATCCGTCAGTGCGGCACAATCAAGCAGGACCGCACGGGAGTCGGCACCCAAAGCGTATTCGGGTACCAGATGAGATTCGACCTGAGCGAGGGCTTCCCCCTTCTCACCACCAAGAAAGTCCATCTGAAATCCATAATCTACGAACTTCTGTGGTTCATCTCCGGAGATACCAACATCAAGTACCTCAAGGATCATGGTGTGTCCATCTGGGACGAGTGGGCCGACGAGAACGGCGACCTCGGCCCCGTCTATGGCCACCAGTGGCGCTCCTGGCCCACTCCGGACGGACGCACAATCGACCAGTTGAGCAATGTAATCGAGACCATAAAGAAGAACCCCGACTCAAGAAGAATGATAGTTTCCGCATGGAATGTGGCGGAAGTGGACAAGATGGCTCTGCCTCCCTGCCACTCTCTCTTCCAATTCTATGTTGCGAACGGCCGCCTTTCCTGCCAGCTGTACCAGAGAAGCGCCGACTGCTTCCTCGGGGTGCCCTTCAACATAGCATCCTATGCCCTTCTGACCATGATGATTGCCCAATGCTGCGGCTTGCAGCCCGGCGAATTCATCCACACGACAGGCGACACACATATTTACCTGAATCACTTCGACCAGGTCGCCGAGCAGCTTTCCCGCACCCCCCGGCAACTTCCGAAAATGATAATCAACCCCGACAAGAAGGACATATTCTCTTTTGAATACGAAGACTTCCATCTCGAAGGCTACGATCCGTACCCCGCAATCAAAGCTCCGGTGGCAGTATGACAAAGAGCATCATCGCCGCAGTGGCATCCGACTGGGCCATCGGCAAGGACAACAGGCTTCTCTGGCACATATCCGAAGACATGAAATACTTCCGGAAAACCACTTCCGGACACCCGGTGATAATGGGCCGTCGCACCTGGGAGTCCATAGGACGGCCCCTGCCCGGCAGACTTAACATAGTCGTATCCCGCTCCGGAATCCCTGTCCGGGAAAATGTGCTCTGCGTGTCCTCCCTCGAAGAGGCTTTCGCCGCAGCGCAGCAGTCCGGCAATCCCGCTTCCGACGAATGTTTCGTCATCGGAGGGGCCCCCCTCTATAGCGCCGCCCTTCCGTTTGCCGACAAACTCTATATCACCAGAATAAACGCCTCCTGCCCGGATGCGGATGTGTTTTTTCCGCAGATTCCGGAGGAATTCATCCGAGAAAGCATCTCGGAGACATTCACCGATTCTGAAAATTCCCTTGAATTCGCCTTCGAAATTCTCCGCAGAAAATGAAAGACATCATATACAATATCAGGAAATTCTTCTCCTGGTTCTATTTCATCCCCCTGCTTGTCAGTTGCCGCAACTGTCCGGAAGAACTGTTTACTGTCAATGTGAACGGTCTGGACCTGCTCTGCTCCGTACGCGGACCCGAAGACGGGAAACCGGTAGTGCTGATGCACGGCAACGGCGGCTCGCATTCCAGCATGGTCACCCAGCAACTCCAACTCGCAAAGGCAGGATACAGAGTCTATTGTCCCGATTCCAGAGGACAGGGAGCCAACTCCCCGCTGACAGAGTACCACTATGCCGATATGGCCGAAGACTGCTACTGTCTGATTGAGAAACTGGGCCTTGAGAAACCCCTTGTCGGAGGTTGGAGCGACGGCGGAATCAACGCCCTGCTGCTCGAGATGGCTCATCCCGGAACATGCTCCATGATAGTTGCCGCAGGAGCCAACCTCAAGCCGGACTGCGGTGAAGGATTCGAGGAATTCAAGGCATGGATTCTTTCCGAAGGCACCCCCCTTGCACTGATGATGCTCTCCGAGCCGGACATAAACCCTGCGGACCTTGCCGCCATAAAGTGCCCTGCTCTCATAACAGCCGGAAGCAAGGACCTCATAAGTGTGGAACATACGACTTTGATAGCGGACTCCATTCCTCAGTCGGAGTTGATAATATTCAAGGGCGCGACCCACAGCAGTTACATAAAGCGCAACCCTCGCCTCGGCCGGGCGATGCTTGAATTCATGACCAAACACAATTATTGAAAATGAGAGTTACTGAAGAAGCCTCGCACTACGCACGGTTGGACTCGATGAGCACGCGGGAACTGCTCGAAGGCATCAACAGGGAAGACCACAATGTGGCGGACGCTGTTGCCTCGGCCATTCCCCAGATTGAAAAACTGGTTGACGGAATAGTCGAAAGAATGCGGCGCGGCGGCCGGGTGTTCTATATCGGAGCCGGCACGTCCGGAAGGCTCGGAGTTGTGGACGCATCGGAAATACCTCCGACCTATGGGGCCCCGGACACGCTTTTCGTGGGACTTATCGCGGGCGGAGACGGCGCAATCCGCAAGGCGGTGGAAGGAGCTGAGGATAAATATGAAGGCGGTTGGGAGGATGTCTGCAAATTTTCCCCGACCCCGGACGACACACTCATAGGCATAGCCGCCTCGGGAACCACCCCGTATGTCATCGGCGGCATCGACCTGGCCAGGAAGGCGGGACTTCTCACCGGCTGCATCACCTGCAACCCGGACGCGCCGGTGTCCGCCGCGGCTGAAATACCCATTGTGGCGGTGGTCGGCCCCGAATTCGTGACCGGAAGCACCAGAATGAAGGCCGGTACTGCCCAGAAACTGATTCTGAACATGATTTCCACCTCGGTGATGATCCGCATGGGCCATGTGAAAGGCAATAAAATGGTGGATATGCAACTGACGAACGCCAAACTGGTCGATCGCGGGACTCGTATGATAATGGACGAAACCGGCATCACCGGCTATCAGAAGGCCAAGTCCATGCTTCTCGAATATGGTTCGGTACGCAAGGCCGTTGAAATGTATAAAAAATGACAGCATCTGTATGGTTTCTCGCAGCATTCGTGTTATACACGGCGCTGCTTTTCGGGATTTCATCCCTCTCGTCCCGCAAGGCCGGCAGCTCATCTTTTTTCTCCGGTGACAGGAAGGCTCCGTGGCCTGTGGTTGCCTACGGAATGATCGGCTCCTCGATTTCGGGCGTCAGTTTCATTTCCGTCCCCGGCAACGTGTGGGTGCAGAATTTCTTCTACATGCCGCTGGTACTCGGATTTGTCGTGGGCTACATCATCATAGCGAAAGTACTTCTGCCGCTATACTACAAGATGGAACTGACCTCCATCTATACATACCTTGGGGGCCGTTTCGGTCGGAAATCCTACATGACCGGGACGACGGTTTTCATGGTCTCCAGAATCCTCGGGGCCGCGGTGAGGATATTTGTGGTGATAGTGGTGCTTTACACATTCATTCCGGAGTCTTTGGTGCGGTCACTCGGAACATTCGGAACCTATGCGGCAATCAGTGTCATATTCCTCGGCCTGCTTTACCTCTACACATATAAAGGCGGAGTGAAGACCATAATCTGGACCGATGTGATGCAGACCACGGTGATGCTTCTGGCCATCGGAATGACAATATGGTTCATCTGCCGCGACATGGGCTGGAACTTTTCCGATATGATTGCCGGGGTTGGCGGTTCCGTCAATCCCAACGAAGGCACGGTCGGCTTCGGAAAGCCGTTCACAAGTTGGTTCGACTGGGACTGGAGCCACGGAACCAATACCGTGAAGCAGTTCATTTCCGGAATATTCGTGACTGTCGCGATGTCCGGCCTTGATCAGGCTATGATGCAGAAGAACCTTGCCTGCAAAAATCTCAAGGCGGCACAGAAGAACATCTATACTTCATCGGTCATAATAGTTGCCGTGAACCTGTTCTTTGTGCTTCTGGGAGCGCTGCTCAGCGTGTACGCCTACCGTCAGGGCGGTTTCGACGCCCTCGGCATCATCAAGACCGACCAGCTTTATCCCACTATTGCCAGCCGGTATCTCGGCACGGGAGTCGGGGTGCTTTTCCTTATAGGACTCATCTCCGCATCATACCCTTCCGCCGGCGCGGCTGTGACCTCGCTCACCACTTCCTTCTGTGTGGACTATCTCGGTTTCGGAAGCGGAACACCCGTTTCTGCAGACGGAAAACCTGTCGATGAGAAGCACCGGACAAAGGTGCGCCACCTGATACAGGCGGCCGTGACCGTGCTGTTCCTGCTTATAATCCTGGTGCTCTGCGCAGTGTCCAACGATGCGGTTGTCAATCTTGTCTATAAACTCGCGTCCTACACCTACGGCCCGCTCCTCGGAATGTTTTTCTACGGTATCCTTACCGGAAGACAGGTCCGCGACGGCGCGGTTCCATATATCGCCGCGATTTCGCCGCTTCTGTGTCTGGGCCTGAATCTGGTGTTGCGCAGCGCACTGCATTTTGACCTCGGATTCTCACTTTTGATAGTAAATTCACTGCTTTCCTTCGCCGGAATGCACATTTTCAGCAGGAAATCATGATACTTATAGTGGAATGCGGCGCCACAAAGAGCGACTGGCGCGTGACAGGTGACGGCGGCTCGGTGGAGTCGCGGGCCTTGACAGGGGGAATCAACATTTCCAATATGAGCGCCCGGGATGTGGCGGATATTGTCAGCGGGGCGGCCCTCTCGCTTCCCGCCGGAAAGGTTGAGGAAATTCATTTCTACTGCGCCGGAGTGATGACGGACCAGTGGAGACAAATCCTTGCCGACAGCCTGAAAAACAACTTCCCGTCAGTAGTTGCGGAGATTGAATTCCAGAGCGACCTTGTGGCTGCCGCGAGGGCTGTGTGCGGCCACCGTCCGGGAATCGCCGCGATACTCGGGACCGGCTCAAACTCCTGCCACTGGGACGGAAGCGGGATTGTCGGCCACGTCAACACCGGAGGATTTATCCTCGGGGACGAGGGAGGAGCGGCAAGGCTCGGGAAGATTTTCATCTCTGATATGATAAAGGACATGGTGCCGCCGGAACTGGCGGAGGAATTCGCCAGGGACCACGACTGCTCCTACACGGCCATAGTCACTTCTGTCTATGGACGCGGCCCGGTATCCGCTCCGAACTACCTGGGTTCTTTCGCGCCTTTTTTGATTTCGCACTATGACCATCCTTATATCAAGGAAATGGTCGATACCAATTTCAGGGATTTCTTCATCCGTCAGATAAAGCGCTATCCCGCCCTTCCGCTTGGAATAGTAGGGACTTTCGGCTGGGTCTGCCGGGACATCATCAGCGGCATCGCAGCCCGGGAAGGGCTCGAGGTGTCCTGCTTCATGAAAGAGCCGGCCGACGGTCTGGTCCGCTATCACTCCGAAGGCTCTCTCATCGCAAAAAATCAGTAAATTTTTTTGTATCGGAAAAATAAGTGACTTTTCGACGATAAATCTCGCCGGAACATTGCACATTTGCGCTCAAAACAATTTCAGTGATGCTGGTAAATGTAATAGGAGCGAAATGTGTCGGAATCGATGCAATGAAAGTGGATATCGAAACAAAGATATCCAAAGGCCTTGGCCTGCATCTTGTCGGTCTGGCGGATGCGGCAGTAAAGGAAAGTCTTCTCAGGACGGTCACAGCCCTGCAGTCGTTGGGGTACAAGATTCCCGGGATGAAAATGATAATAAATCTGGCGCCCGCGGATATGCACAAGAAGGGCAGCGGATATGACGCGCCTATCGGGGTGGGCATAATCGCCGCATCCGGTCAGGAGGTCCTGCCGCTGCTGGACAAGTATCTGGTCATGGGGGAACTTGGGCTAGACGGAAGCATGCGTCCCATTCCGGGAGCACTTTCGATAGCCCAACTCGCATCGGAACTCGGTCTTAGAGGATGCATACTCCCAAGGGAGTCGGCGATAGAGGCGAGCGAGACAAAGGGAACCGGAATCTATGGGGCGGAGACCCTGTCCGATGTCATCAGTATTCTTTCAGGAGAATCGCGGGAGGATCTGCTTGTGGAGAACATCATAAGGGATAATCCCGGCCTGTGCTTCGGGGCGGCGGCAGAGCGCGTGTGTGAGGTGGACTTTGCCGACATTGTAGGACAGGATGGCGCCAAGAGAGGGCTTGAAATCGCGGCCGCCGGAGCGCACAATGTGATGATGGTCGGTGCCCCGGGCTCTGGGAAGAGTTCCCTTGCGAAGGCTCTTGCCGGAATTCTGCCCCCTATGACAAGGGAAGAGGCTCTTCAGACAAGCAAGATATACTCTGTGGCCGGTCGTCTTCCGGGCGGACCCGGGCTCATATACCGCAGACCGTTCCGCAGCCCGCACGGGAGTGCATCCATTCCGTCCATAATAGGCGGTGGCAGTGACAACATCCTTCCCGGAGAGGTATCTCTCGCACACAACGGAGTGTTCTTTCTCGATGAATTCTGCCAGGCGCCAAGGAGTATGATAGAAGCCCTGCGTGCACCGATGGAGGACCGCAAGGTGATTGTGTGCCGCCTGAGGCAGAAGGTGGAATATCCCGCTTCTTTCATGCTGGTCGGGGCCACCAATCCCTGTCCCTGCGGCTATTGGGGCGAGGGAGAAAGGTGCACCTGCTCTCCGGGACGCAGGGAAGCCTATCTGAGCAAACTGTCAGGTCCTTTGATGGACAGGGTGGATGTACAACTGTGGCTTCATACAGTGAATCCGTCCGCGTTGATGCACCGCAGCAGGGGCGAGAATTCGGCCTCCGTTGCCCGGAGGGTGATGGCGACTCGGGAAATCCAGAGCAGGCGCTTCGAGGGAGAAGGTATTTTCACGAATTCCGAAATGTCTTCAGCTCAGATTGAAAAGTACTGCGCCCTTGATGAAGAAGGGAAACGCTTCCTTGAGAAGGTAATGGACAAGGAACAGTTTTCCGCCCGGGCGTGGAGCCGGATTCTCAAGATTTCGAGAACCATAGCCGATCTCGCCGGGGCGGAAAACATATCCATGGAGCATCTTGCCGAGGCGGTGTCATACCGTTTCCTCGACAAGAATGGCTATTCTCACTGACTAACAATAGTATTATAATGCCCTTCCTTCAAATACATACGCAGAAGTTCGAAGAATTCGGGACCTGTGAGCCAGGCAAAGTCGGGACGCAGTTTTTCCACACCCTCTTTAACCTCCACATACCAGGAAGGTGTCTGAAGCACAGCCCTGCCCCAATAGAACGGGAAGTCGGGATGCAGTCCTATGATGTTTATCACCTGCTGGATACCGTCGCTCATTGAAGCATCCGGACGAGTGATGGGCATATTGGCATACAGACCGGCGTAGTTGGTGAAAGGCGGTTTCTGCGGAACTATTCCGTTGGGGCTGAATGTGGCATAACTCCTCACGCCCTTTTCCGTCATACCCTTGCCGTTGCCGTCGATGATGAACCCGGTGATGCTCAAATCCCATCTGTCGTAGTGGAACTTATTGTGTCTGGCCCAGGCTTCGACACCGGAAGGAAGTCCGCTGATAGGCCGGGGCTCCTCAAGCATTCCGGGATTCAGATAGCCGGCACCATTGTCTGCCGCGGCGAAATAATCGTTTTCAGTGGCTGTCTCCCAGATGTATTCCATCGCCATCGGAGCGCGTACTGCGAGAATAGGTGAGATGCACCACATAAGGGGAACCTTGCCCCTGTCGGGATTATCCCAGATGTTGTGGGTGCGCTGATACAGCCAGGAAGCGGCATCATAATCACCCACATAGGCGATGAAGTATTTCTTGGAGGTGTTGACTTTGCCGTCCGCGTTGACATAACCCTTGGCCTTGAGCTGGTCCACAGTCGGCCAGGCCATCTTCTGGTGGTATTTTTCCTTGAGGGGGTAATGCTGCCAGAAGGAGGAGTTGCAAATTGCTCCGTAACTGAGGGCGTCGGCATCGTGGAAGGCGTTGTAGGCGCTTATCACCATAGCAAATTCCCATTCTGTCTGTGTGGCCACATGTTTGCCGCCGATATTCTTGCTGTCGGAGTATTTGTAGGCCCAGGCGGGGAAACCTCCGATATGCAGCATCTTCTGGCCGCCGTTCTGATTGTAGATTTCAAGGAGAATCTGCTTCAGCACAAGCAGGTCTTCACCTATGGCCTGGCCGGGATCGTCGGTCGCAGGCTCGTCGCTCCAGGGAGACAGGTCGAAGAAGAAGGCCTTCTTGCTCACGAAGAAATCGTGGTTTGTGAGAGTGTGGTGGTTCATTGTGGCATTGCCGCAGGCCTTTCTCCAGTACTGGTCGATATAGTATGCGGCGAACTCGTCGGAGCATTTCCCCTGTGAAAGATAATTCTTGATGGCCCATCTGTAGGGCTCGAGCTTGCTGTGGAACATCGAAGTGCCATCCTCGTTCACCAGCCACACCTTCGGCTCGAAACCGTGTGCGATGAGGCGGGAGTACAGGCTGCCCGGAGTGGCGTCATAGCGGATGGCGATAAGGTCCTCGACTCCGGCGATAGTAGAAGCGACATTGCTGGTGGACGCCACATTGCCGTCATAGACCACAAGGCCTTTGATCTTATCCTTGAAAAGTTCGGCCACCTGAACAATATCGTACATTGTGATGATTTCGCAGTCGGAGAGCCATTTGCCGGGGGCCGTTGATTTGAGCAGCCAGTAGTCGTCTATGTTCTCCTTGCTTTCGGAGATATAATTTATGTAGATTTTCGGGGCGTCGCGGTTCACGATACCTTGAACTGTCGAAATCACATGCATCACATCCCAGAGCTTCAGCACATTGTCGGGATCGTTGGACCGCACGCTGGTCCATTGGGTGACATCCAGATAGATAATGGATTCCGGTTTCACCTCGGGCTTGTATTCCTCCGCCTTGTACGGTTTGGGATTGCAGGAGGCCAGAATGGTTGCTGCTAGGATAGTAAGGCAGGTCATAATGGAAGTTTTCATTTTTTGTATTCGGTTATTTCCAGCCGTCGTTCTGCTGGATTGTTTCATCTTTGTTGGTATCTATTACACTTTGGGGGATAGGCCAAAGATTGAAGGTCTTCATCGTACCGGTTCTCGGATAGTTCCAGTAGGAATATTCCTGGATGCGGTCCACAGCCACAGTACCCCCCATCCTCAGAAGGGTGTTCCAGCGGTGTTCCTCGTACATGAGTTCCCTGGCCCTTTCGTCGAGAATCAAGTCGAGCGTCACTTCGCTGGCAAGTACCTGATGGGAGCATTTCGCCCTTTCCCGCAGGAGGTTGATGTCCTTTGCAGCCCAGGTCTTGTTGCCGAGCCTGAAATAGGCCTCGGCGCGCAGGAGTATGCTTTCCGCAAGACGGATCACATATTCGTCGCGGAACATCTTCTCCTTGCGGCCGTCATTGGCTTCCTGATATGTGTCCAGATGGATTTTGCAGGAAATGGGGAAACTCTGGGTGTATGCGGCGTCCCGGACATCCTGTGAAGCGTCGTTTTCCTTGTATATGTAATCCCAGGGAACAACCTTGCCGTAATACTGCGAAGTGGGCACGTTGCCGACAAGTTTGCGCCGCAGCACAGTTTCGCTGTTGCGCATATCCACATTCCATTTATTCTGGAAAATCAAGTCCCTGGTATATTCCGTAGGCATTATGAAGGCTACTCCGCGGCCGCCGAGGTCTTCGAGAGAACCGCCCTTGAGGTCACCCTTCACAGGATCGAAGTTGGGACCGTAAACTCTGGAATATGTAAGCCGGGAGACTTTGTCTTCCTTGATAAATGCATCGTGGTCCATACGGAGAATCCAGATAGATTCCCTGTTGCCGTCCTTGTAATCCTGATTGCCTTCCTGGAACAGGTCCCAGAACACATTTCCTTCCAGAATGACACCGGCACTCTCGTAACTGTGCTCTTCGGTCTGCGCTTCGGGTGTGCAGGCATAGTAGAATTTCGGACCTTCGTCCTTGCGCTTTCCGAACCGCTCGGTCATGAGGGAGTAGCGTCCGCCGCCAATGAGCAGGTCGCCGTAATCGACAGCCTTGGAATATGCGTTGCGGGCCTCATCGCTCAAACCTTCTTCATCCAGCACGACACCTTTGTCGATATAGAGCTGCATAAGAGCGTGCTGGGCGGCACCCTTGCAGATACGTCCCCTTTCGGGGCTCTCTTCAGGCAGGTCTTCCAGAATGGCCTCCAGTTCGTCAATGGCATACTGATAGGTTTCAAGACGGGTCGCGCGCTTGAAATCGTATCTGGGAGTATCGCAGAATTCAGTCACGATGGGCACTCCTCCGAACAGTTCGCCGAGATTGAGATAGGACCAGGCGCGGAAAAATCTGGCCTGGGCGATGATATATTTGCGGGAAGCATCGGATTCCCAGACTATCTCCTTCTTGTCTGCTCCCATGATGGTGAAATTGGCGTAGGAAATCATCTTGTACCAGTCGCTGAACACATTCTTGAACACCTCGTTTTCTGGGTTGATGTTGGAGTAGTCGTTGAACTGGAAACTGTGCCTGATCGAAGGCACGTCGAACATATCCGTACCGTTGTTGCCGCGGTAGGAGAATGTGGTCTTGCTCTCCTCCCTGAACGAGTACATGTCCCTGAGTTTGGAATAGCAGGCAATCAGGGCCTGGTCAACTTGCGAAGGGGTTGTGAACGCATTCTCGGCGCTGTAGAAGTATTTCGGACTTTCGGAAAGGAAAGCCTCGTCGTTGCAGGAGGAGGCCAGCCACGCCGCCGCTGAAAATATTATTATGTATAATGTCTTTTTCACATTCATGACCTCCTTTTAGAAACTGATATTGGCTCCGAAGGTGAATGTCCTCGCTACAGGCTGGGTGGAAGACATCACGCTCGAACCTGTTTCGGGGTCATCCCCGACCCAATTTGTGAATGTGAGCAGGTTCTTTCCTGAAACATAGAGCCTGAGGGTTGAGAATCCGGCCTTCCTGACCCAGGGCTGCCTGAAAGTGTATGACAGGGTGGCGTCCTGAAGGCGGACGAAGGTGCGGTCCTGCAGTCCGAGGAACCGGCCGTCAGTCGAGAATGAGGCAATCGGATAGACATTGGACGGATTGGCGTCGGTCCACCAGTTGATGTCAATGGAGTTGATGTACGGCTGTCCGGGGTTGGAGTTGACACGGAAGGCGTTGGGGTTGGACCGGAGGTAGCGGTTGTTCCCGCCGAAGGTTCCGGTAATCATCAGGTAGAGTTCGAAACCCTTGTACTCGAAAGTGTTGCTAAGGTTGAGGCGGAAATTCGGGGATGTGTAGCCCAGAATGACGCGGTCCTCTTCCGTGATGGCGCAGTCGTGGTTGACATCTATGTATTTGGGAGTGCCCGGCCTGCCGTTGTAGAGCCAGATATAGTCCACATCGTCTTTCTGGACTATGCCGTCCTGTGCGTATCCGTAGATTGCGCCGAGACTCTTCCCGATGAAGAGGTTGCTTCCCTTGTCATCATCTTCGCGGCCATCGCCGTTGAGGTCTTCACCATAGAGATGTACGAGTTTGTTCCTGTTGATCCAGAAGGTGAGACCGGAAGACCACTGGAAGTCGCGCGTGCGGATGTTGATGCTCCTCAGAGTTGCTTCGACACCCCAGTTGTTGACCTGGCCCATGGTGCATTTCATCGACTCATATCCTATCATTGAAGGTATGTTTCTGGTGAATATCTGGTCCTGTGTCTTTGACCAGTATGCATCCACATCGAGATTGATGCGGCCCTTGATCCAGGATGACTCGAATCCGGCGTTGAGAGAGGATGTCGATTCCCATCCGAGGTCCGGATTGCCGAGAGACTTCACAACTGTTCCGTAGTAGATTTCACTGCCGTCGAATTCATAACGGATGCCACCGCTCTTCCCGTTTGAAACCGGAGACAGGGTACCGTAGGCTGCGATAGCCTGGTTGCCGTTCTTACCCCAGGACACCTTGACTTTAAGGCGGTCCATCACACGCTTGGCGCTTTCCGGATAGAACTTCTCATTGGTCGGAGTCCACGCGGCGCCGACAGAATAGAAATTGCCCCATTTGCGGTTGGCTCCGAATACAGAAGAGCCGTCCCTGCGGTATGAGGCCTGGAAGGAATACCTGCCGTCATAAGCATACATCACCCTGGCCAGATAACCGATATCATTGGTCTGGGTACCGTCCTGCTTGAAGGACTGTGTGGTGGCTTTCTGGAGACCGTTTATGCCGAGGGAGGTGTTTCCGTTGGCGGCGAAGTCGGTGCCGGTGATGGTCTGTGTGTCATAAGTGGACCAGTCGCGGGTCGCGACGAGTGTGGCGTCCACACTGTGCCGGCCGAATTCCCGGCTGTAGTTCAGAATGAAGTCCAGCACATTGGTCTTTTTGTGGGAGTCGGTCTTCGAACCGGTGGCGGAAGCGAGCATCGACAGATATTTGCTCTGGGAATAGCGGCTCGCATCGTCGAACGCGCCTTCCGGCACGAAATATCGTTCGTTGCGGAAGTCACTGGATATGTTGCGGGTGTTGTTCAGCGCGTAATTGGCGCGGAAACTGAGGCCTTCAACCCAGGGACATTTGATAAGGAGGGATGCGTTCAGACGGTAGTTGTCGGTGACATCGGCGTTCTGGCGCATCGAATTGTCGCATTGCCACAGGGGATTGAGCAGCTCGTCACTCTTTGTGGTAGGGTATTTCTCAAGAGAGAGACCCTCGGAACGTTCCGGGGTTCCGTAGGGACTGAGCCAGTAGGCGGACTGGATATTGGCTGCGATTCCGGAGAAATCAACTCTGGAATATGCCGCATCCACGCTGAAATTGAGCCAGCTTGTGATATCCGTGCTCAGTTTGCCAAGGAGTGAAATCCTCTTGAAATCATCGCCTTTCACTATACCCTTGTTGTCGGTGTATGATGCTGACACATAGTAATTGATTTTCTCGGCCGCTCCCGATACTGACAGCTGATAGTCCTGCTTCCAGCCGGTGCGGGTGGCGTAGTCCAGCCAGTCGGTGGTCTTCCCGTTCAGATATCTGGCCTCTTCCTGACCCGACATCCAGCTCATGTCGGTGGTCTCGTTGCGGGCGAGGACCATATCCACATACTCCTGCCCGGTCTTCAACTTGGGCTTGTTGGCCCAGCCTGACACACCGCAGGAGGCGTTGAACGAAATCACCGGCTTTGCGGAGAGACCTTTCTTTGTGGTGATAATGAGGACTCCGTTCGCCGAACGGGAACCGTAGGCCGCTGCGGAGCTCGCATCCTTGAGCACTTCGATGGAGGCTATGTCGCCGGGGTTGATGTCAACAATTGTCCCGCAGAATATCATTCCGTCGAGGATGACGAGCGGGCTGTTCGACCCGGAGATGGACTTCTGGCCGCGGATCTGCATCGAAGGCTGGCCGCCGGCGCTGTTGGTGGCGCCGATGTCGAGACCGGCCACATTTCCCTTCACGGACTCGAGTGCGTTGGTGTTGCCGGCCAGGGCGATCGGGGAGTTTTCAAGCCTTACCGAGGCCACGGAACCGGCGTAGTCCTTGCGCCTTGCTGTACCGTAGCCGATGAGCACGACTTCCTCGATTTGCTGAATGTCTTCGCGGAGGGTGATGAAGATTTCATCTTTTCCGCCGGTTGCCACCTCTTCGGTGACGTATCCGATCATTGAAATTTCCAAGACTGCATCCTCCGGAACATTTTCCAGTACGGCTTTTCCGTTGGAATCAGTCATTTTGGCATTGTTTGTGCCTTTCACTCTGACTGCGGCTCCGATGAGTTGTCCGACATCATCGCTCACACAGCAGGAGAGCTTTCCGTTCGACTGGGCTCCCGAGGGCAGCGCGGCGGCACAAATCATGGCTGCCGAGAGAACCAGTCTTATAATGTGTTTTTTCATATGTATGTGGTTATAACCTACAAATGTACGAAAATAATGAATAAATTTGCGGAGTGAAAATGATAGAAAAAAGAAAAATATTATTACTGACGGTGTTGATACTGACGGCTTTCGGAGCATCAGCCCAACGCAGGGAAATGACCGGCCAGGTGTATTTTCTGGACACGGAAAAGTCCCCTGCATCATTTGTCACAATCTATCTTCCCGATTACAACCACGGCTGCATCACCGACGAGGAAGGAGCCTATGTGCTGTCGGTGCCGGTAAGCGCGCCGGGCGGGAAATTGAAGGTTGAATATGCCTGCATAGGATATGAATCGGTGACGCTTCTCACTGACGGTGCCCTGCCGGACACGGTGTATATGAAGCCGCTTCAGATAATGTTGCCTGCGGCCTATGTGACACCGGGTTTCGACAATCCGGCGGACTATATCCTGGATCAGGTGCGCAGGAAGGCAAAGGCCAATCTGAAGGCATACCCGCAGTACTGTCTTTCGGTAGAATACAATTTCTCGTCACACGAACTTTCCATCCTCAAGGCCATACTTCCCCCTATCATCACCGGAGCGCTCAAAGTAGCCGCCGATTTCAGCGGAATCGGGCCCACCATACGCTACTGCATGGACAAGGGCGACCTTGCGGCATCGGTATCCCTGCAGAGAACGGTGATGGAGAGAAGATATGTGGACTCATTCCAGAAAATAGAGTATCTGAGCCAGCCGGTTCCGAAAAATGTGGAAAAGAACCTGCTGTCGGCTTTCCATGTGTTCGATCTCTACGGCATCCTTTATTCGGACAACTGCCCGTGGGGGAAGAACTACAACCGGAAATACCCTTTCAAACTTGCCGGAACCTACGAGTGGAACGGACATCTGGTGGACGTGCTCAGGTGGGCGAGTCCGCACGAGCACTGCTACGCGACTGTCCATGTCATCGAAGACGTGTGGGGAATACTCAAGGTTGAGGCCGGCTACGGCGACCATTCGGCCAGATATGAGGCCAGGGACCACGGCGGTGGGTTCTATCTGCCGGTAAGCCTTGTCCTGACCCCGTCGTTCTTCCCCGTCATAACTCCCGAGAAACATGAAGAGTATCTCAAATATGCCAGAGACAGCACGCATTTGGACAAGGCTACCGTCAAGCGTATTGAAAAGTTGTTTGAAAACAACAAGGACCGCGTGATACATCCGTATTTTGTCGGAAGTTTTTCAGTCGGCTGGTGACAACAAGCGGCACAATTGTATTATATTTGCAAGATTAAACAACACATAACAGATGTATAGAACTGTCACTTGCGGAGAACTCCGCATTGAAAATGCCGGACAGCACG
This sequence comes from Bacteroidales bacterium, assembly GCA_024401675.1. Lineage (GTDB taxonomy): Bacteria > Bacteroidota > Bacteroidia > Bacteroidales > UBA932 > Cryptobacteroides. The sequence continues at coordinate 15,665 of JAKSKQ010000021.1, forward strand.
TGGTGCTTGCCGGATGGGTACAGAAGAGCAGAAAGCTCGGTGCGATGACTTTCATAGACCTCAGGGACCGTTACGGCATCACCCAGCTCGTGGTCTCCGCCGGCGCCAGCGAGGAACTCCAGGCACAGGCCAATTCACTCGGACGTGAGTATGTGATTCAAGTGGAGGGCACCGTGCTCGAGCGCCAGAGCAAGAATTCCAAGATACCCACAGGAGACATAGAAATCGAACTCCAGTCGATAAATATTCTCAACAAATCCGTCACACCTCCCTTCACAATCGAGGAAGTGTCCGACGGCGGAGAAGACCTCCGGGCCAAGTACCGCTATCTGGATCTCAGGAGGGGACCTCTCCAGAGAGCCCTCAAGTTGCGTCACCGCATGGCCCACGAAATCCGCAATTATTTGGATTCAAAGGGCTTTCTCGAAATAGAGACTCCTTACCTCATAAAATCCACACCCGAAGGTGCACGCGATTTCGTGGTTCCTTCAAGGATGAATCCCGGCGAGTTCTATGCCCTTCCGCAGTCACCGCAGACCTTCAAGCAGCTGCTTATGGTCGCCGGATATGACCGTTATTTCCAGATTGTACGCTGCTTCCGTGACGAGGACCTGCGCGCAGACCGTCAGCCCGAGTTCACTCAGATCGACTGCGAGATGTCCTTCGTGGAGCAGGAAGACGTCCTTGAAACATTCGAGGGAATGATGCGCCAGCTTTTCAAGAATGTGCTTGATATTGATATTCCCAATCCGCTCCGGAGGATGAGCTGGTACGATGCTATGGACAACTACGGCTCTGACAAGCCCGATGTCCGCTTCGGAATGGAAATTCATGAAATTACGTCTCTGGCCCAGGGACACGGTTTCAGCCTGTTCGATTCTGTTCCCTATGTGGGAGCCATTGCGGTCGAGGGCTGCGCCGAATATACCCGCAAGCAGCTCGACGAACTCACCGAATGGGTGAAGCGTCCGCAGGTCGGGGCCAAGGGGCTCATTTATATCAAAGTCGGAGCCGAGGGTGTCAAGTCCAGTGTTGACAAATACTTCTCTCCCGAGCAGGTCAAGGCGATTGCCGATGCAGCAGGAGCGAAGACAGGAGATCTGGTCCTCATTCTCTGCGGAGCAAAGCGCAAGACACAGACCCAGCTCGGTGTTCTCCGTATCGAAATGGGCAACCGTCTCGGTCTGAGGGATCCCAAGGTATTCGCACCGCTCTGGATAGTGGATTTCCCTCTCCTCGAGTGGGACGATGAGACAAATCGCTTCTATGCCATGCACCATCCGTTCACGGCACCGAAGCCCGAACACATGGACTGGTTCTATTCCGATAAGAAGGAGGACCTTGAAAGGGTATGTGCCAATGCCTATGACTTTGTCCTCAACGGCACGGAGCTCGGCGGCGGCAGCATCCGTATCCACAACGCTGACCTTCAGAAGCGTATGTTCGAGGTTCTCGGCATAAGCAAGGAGGATGCGGAGTACAAGTTCGGTTTCATCATCAATGCCTTCAAGTTCGGCGCTCCCCCTCACGGAGGTCTTGCATTCGGTTTCGACAGAGTCTGCGCCCTCTTCGGAGGTCAGGAGACCATACGCGACTACATCGCATTCCCCAAGAACAACATGGGTCGCGATGTCATGATCGACTCTCCTTCGCTGATTGACCAGTCCCAGATGGACGAACTTTATCTCCAGTCAACAGCAAAGCACGAATAACATCACTCTGTAAGTAATGGAGAAGGAAAAATTCGGCAGATTCGGCGCACTCCTGGCACTCGCCGGATCTGCCGTCGGTTTGGGCAATATCTGGCGCTTCCCGTTCGTAACAGGCGAGAACGGAGGTGCTGCATTCATCATCATCTATATTTTCGTGATGGTTCTGATGTGCTTTCCGATAATGCTTTCGGAGTTCATTATCGGCAGACGCAGCGGGTCAAATGCAATGGGCGCGTTCGACCGGCTCATGCCATCCACCGGCGGAAAGCATTTCGGGGCGTTCATCTGCATTATACCGATACTCGTTTTGTCCTATTACAGTGTAATCGGCGGGTGGATTCTCGAATATTTCTTCAAAGCCTGTACCTTTTCCTTCGACGGGGTGATAGAAGACGGGCAGATTGAGCAGTTCTTCACATCCTTCACATCTTCGGTCATCCCTCCCGTTTTCTGCCACACCTTATTCATGGTGGCGACTCTGATGATAGTTATCCGCGGTGTAAAATCCGGTATCGAGAAATTCAGCAAGGTCATGATGCCGGCACTGTTTTTCATTATGGTAATTATTGCCGTTGCCTCATGTATGCTTCCGGGTGCGGACAGGGGTATATCCTACCTTCTTCATCCCGATTTCTCCAAGGTCACGGAAAAGACTGTCACTTCCGCAATAGGACAGGCATTCTTCTCCCTGACTCTCGGTGTGGGAACCATGATGACTTATGCGGCATATATCAAGAAGAGCGACAACTTGCAGGCAATGGCAGTACGAACTTCTCTCGCGGACCTTATCTTCGCATTGATTGCCGGAGTGGCGGTGATTCCCGCAGTGTTTTCCTTCAATATCAATCCGGAAGGCGGTCCCGGCCTTGTATTCCAGACCTTTCCGGCACTGTTTTCCAAGATTCCGATGGGAAATCTGGTGGCGATACTGTTCTTCTTCGCCATCATAATCGCGGCGATATCGTCCAGCATATCCCTGCTTGAAGCCGCTTCCCTGCCGCTTATTGAGGAGAAGCACTACAGCCGTAAGAGAGCCACATTGACCATGTTCTTCATCTCCTGGACAATAGGAGTCCTGTGCTCGCTTTCTTTCGGGCCTCTGTCTTCGCTGACAATTTTCGGAAACAATATCTTCTCATTCATCGATGCGCTCTGCGCAAATGCCCTCATGCCGCTGGCCGGCCTGATATGTGTGGTGTTTGTGGGCTGGAGAATGAAGAAGGAGGATGTCTGGAGCGAGTTCACCAACGACGGCACACTGAAGCAGAATGTCAGAATTTTCCCGTTTCTGTGGGTGTGTATCCGATATGTAGCACCGCTCACAATTCTTTGTGTGGCGCTTATCGGCTGGTTGAATTAATCCTTTCCCTGACGTCTTCGAGGGTGATTTTCCTTATTCTTCCGGCGAAATCGGAATTGACGTTCTTGCCGTAACTGTAGCGGGCCGAAGCACATTCCAACCAGTATAGAGGAGACTGGCGCTGAGCCGTAATCTGATTTATTAGTACAGTCTTGCAGCGCTCCAGATTTCTTTCGGAGAGCCCGGGCTCGTCGGACCAGGAAGTCATCATCAGTTCACACAGCCTGTCGAGGAACATTTCCCCCGGGTCGAAATTCTCATACCCGCTGTCCCACAGTCTCGAAGTGAAGAAATTCCCCATATATTCACGGCAGGTCTTCAGCACGGAATCCTCGCTTCTGTCCCCGATAAGGACTATCACGGTATTTTTGTCCATCGAGCCTCCGGTCAGGTAGCCAAGGGTGCGGAGGAACAGGGTCAACTTATCTGAGGGAAAACAGTTTTGCGTGAATCCGGCCATGGACAGCAGGTCTTCCTCTTCCTGGGACAGTTCCGGCATAGCAGGATAGACTCCGTAATAAATAAGGCCGCCGGTAGTCATTTTCTTATATGATACTTTTATCCCGTTTTTGAATGTCCACAGGATTCCGTCAGTGGAAGTGTCTTTGCCAACTTTCGGTGCCGGGGCTTTCTTTTTGGTCGGAGCGACGCTGTGGAAAACAAGCGTGTCGCGGCTGTTTATGGAGAAGAACCGCACGCTGTCGCTGCTTTGAGTCAATCCCGTGAGCAGTCTTCCGGAGTAGCGGTTGAAGATATTCAAAGCGGTGCTGTCCGGGATGGCTCTTGATATGAAGTCGAGTTTTGTCAGATTGGTCGCAAGGGAGGTCCCGAAGCGTTCGTGAGCGAGACATCTGTCGATATAGTCGGAGTTGTAGGATGTCTGGTTCAGGTACAGGTAACGGTTGGCGGTATTGGCGTGACTTCTTGCCGACTGCAGCGAGGCCAGAGGTGTCTTGCCGGTGCCGGTTGCCGCGAGAATGTCCTCCAATATGGCCCCTACTGCCTCTGCATCCTGCTTCTGGACGGGAGTGACCTCTATTGTGTAGTTATTGGGCCCGAAGTGGTCTTCTTCCCTTACGGCGGTGAAGTTCATGCTTTTTACAGGAATGGACGCTCTGTCGAGCGATTTTTCGAGAGTTTTCATGCAGATGTACTCGAAAATCTGGTCCATCTTTCTGGAAGACAGGGGCATTCCTGTGTTCATCAGGTCCTCGCTGATTCTCTCGGAAGAGAATCCTGCGGTCACCTTCCCGTCGCGGATTTTGAACCTCACTCCTTCATGCATCAGGAAATCGTCATCATGTCGGAATGAATACGGCTCTTTGGCGGTCACCATCAGGGACAGCAGTTTCATTTTCTGTTTCAGCACATCCACGTTGAAATCTCCTGCGGCGATGAGGACCTGACGGTAGGGATTTTCGCACATTTTGCGGAAAATCTCGATTGTGACTATGTCCAGAATATCATCGCCGGCAAAAAGAGGGACATTGCGCCACTTCAGCAGGGTGTCTCTCTGAAGAAGGGCGAAGTCCGCGACTCCTGCTACTTTTTTGTTGGAGACAAAGTACCAGTCTATCCCGCAGTCAAACCGTCCGCATACGACCGCAGGGTCGTCGGGAAGGGCCTGGGGACGGCGCCTGGTCTGGGCAGTGGCATGGAAATTGCCACATAACACCGCGGCCATACAGCACAATATGACGCTTTGTCTAACCTTCATAGGTCGCAAAAATAGTGCTTTTGGGCATAAAAATCAAAACACTTTTCCTATATTTGCAGTTCATGCAGTAAGGAATATTAAAATTATACAATATGAAAAAACTTATTCTTATTCTTGCCGCGACGCTTGTTTCTGCCGCAACAATCAGTGCTCAGACTGTAGCTGAAGCTACCGAGTGCTACAATCAGGCCGCCCAGTATCTTGATGGCGGAGATTATGCCAACGCAGTATCTTATTTCAAGCAGGCTCTCGCGACAGCGGAGAAATGTGAAACCGGTGCAGATGAAGTTATCGCCAATTGCAAAAGTACAATCGCCAAGGTTCAGTTCGAAATAGCCAAGTCATATCTCCGTGACAAGAACTTCGACAATGCCATTGCCCAATATGCAGTCGCAAAGGCTGATGCACAGCTCTATGGGGACGACGAGGTTGTCGCCAATGTTGACGAAGTGCTTCCCAAGGCATATCTCCAGAAAGCCCTCGCCCTGCAGGGATCAAAGGACTTCGCAGGCAGTATCGAGGCCGCAAAGAAAGTTCTGGAACTCGAACCGGACAACGGAACAGCAGCCCTCGTTCTCGGCAAGAGCTGCCTCAGCGCAGGCAAGACCGCCGATGCTGAAGCCGCATTCAAGCTCGCCAAGGCCAACGGCAAGGAGAAGGATGCCGACAAGCAGCTTTCAACCCTTTATCTGAAAAAGGCGCAGGCCGCTCTCAAGGCCGGAAAGCTCGACGAGGTAATCAAGCAGGCCACTCTTTCAAATGAATGTGTCGAGAATGCCAATGCATACAAGCTCTGCGCAAGTGCAAGCCAGAAGCTCGGCAAGACTCAGGATATGATAGCTTACTACGAGAAATATCTTGCAATCAGCCCCAATGCGAAAGATGCCGCCGGAGTGAATTATACCATCGCTGTAACTTATCAGCAGGCAGGCAACAAGGCAGAGGCTGTGAAATACTATCAGAAAGTAGTCGGCGACCCCACTTACGGTGCCCAGGCCCAGCAGCAGATTTCCGCTCTCGGCAATTAACATATCCTTATGGTTGAGTCCGGTATCCGACATCTGGAACTGTTGGCTCCGGCCAGAACGGCTGACATCGGCATTGCAGCAATCCGCTGCGGTGCCGATGCCGTTTACATAGGCGGTCCTTCATTCGGAGCAAGAGTGGCTGCCTCCAACAGCATTGAAGACATACGCACTCTGTGCGAATATGCCCATCTTTTCGGCGCCAAGGTCTTTGCCACCGTCAACACCCTCATCTACGAGGATGAAATTCCCTCCGCTCGCGAGATGGTGCTCAACCTCAAGACTGCCGGAGTCGATGCTCTGATTGTTCAGGACATGGCAATGACAGACATCGCAAGAGGCACAGGTCTTCCGCTTCATGCTTCGACACAATGCTCCATCAGGACTCCGGAGAAGGCTGCATTTCTTGCTTCGTGCGGATTCGAGCGCCTGATTCTCGAGCGGCAGCTTTCCCTCGAGGATATTCGTGGCATCCGGGCCGCTGTACCGGGGACCGAATTGGAATTTTTTGTTCACGGCGCTCTTTGCGTCTGTTACAGCGGTGAATGTTATCTTTCCGAACATATCACAGGACGAAGCGCCAACCGCGGCGAATGTGCCCAACCTTGCCGCGCCCTGTATGACCTTGAAGACCTTCACGGGCATACTCTGGCAAGGAACAAAGCCCTGCTTTCCCTGAAGGATTACAACCTTTATGAGCATCTTCAGTCTTTGGTGGATGCCGGGGTCACGTCTTTCAAAATTGAAGGGCGGCTGAAGAACGAATCTTATGTCAGGAATGTCGTAGCGGCATATTCCGCTCGTCTCGACGAGATTGTGGCCGCTTCCGGAGGGCGTTTTGTCCGTGCTTCCCGCGGACGTTCGGTTCCCGGTTTCGCGCCGTCTTTGGACAAGACCTTCAACAGGGGTTACACATCGCTTTATATTAGCGGGAAGCGTGCTCCCGGCTGGTCTTCTATGGATGCGCCGAAGGGAATGGGCGAGAAAGTCGGTGTGGTCACAGGAATATCGGCCGACGGAAGGACCGTAAAAGTCAAGCGTCTCCCCGCAGTCACTCTTTCCAACGGCGACGGACTGTCCTTTCCGGACGGCAAAGGCGGCGTCATCGGCTTCAAGGCAGATGTGGTAAGGGAAGATTCTGTCACTACAAGTCACAAGGTGGATGGCCTTTTTCCCGGAGCCGTTCTTTTCAGGAATTATGACATAACCTTCGAGAGGGATCTGTCCTCGCATCCGGATTCGAGGCTGCTGACAGTCCCGGTGTCTGTATCCTGCACAGGTAAGGGTATCCGTGTCAGTTGCGAAGGCTGCCTTGTGGAAAGAGAATTCGCAGAAGTGGCCAACAACACCGACCGCCAGCTTATCACCATACGGGAGCAGCTTTCCAAAGTTACGGACCAATTTTCATTCTCCGTATCCCGTATATATGTTACAGGCTCCGCTGTGCCTTTTGCCCGACTTTCAGAACTTAATACCATCCGGCGGGACCTCGCTGCCGCTCTTCGGGAAAAAGCCATTGAGCGACAGACGGCAAGCAGGGCTGAAGTGAAAAGTCTTCAGAGAACTTCGCCGTCATACGGCATCGCTCTTATGCGCAGCAAATATTGTGTGCGTTTCGAAATGGGCCTGTGTCCAAAACAGGGGAAGGCATCGCGCTCAGAGCCCCTGGTCCTGAAGAATAACGGTCGGGAATTGCGCCTGGATTTCGACTGTCGTCACTGTGAAATGACAGTCAGTGAAAAATAAATGATTATGCTACGCGAAAAAACTGTTTTCGGTCCCATCCACTCACGCCGGCTTGGCACATCGCTCGGGATAAATCTGCTTCCCGAAGATGGGAAAGTGTGCAATTTCGACTGCATTTACTGTGAATGCGGCTGGAACAGGGACGGACGCGGCGGGGCTGCCCTTCCTTCCCGCGCAAAGGTCAGGGGTGATCTGGAGGATGCTCTTGCCGCTCTTCTGCTGGAGGGAACCAGTCTCGATTCCATCACTTTCAGCGGAGACGGAGAGCCCACTCTCAACCCTGAATTTCCGGGAATCATCGAAGACACGCTTTCCCTGAGGGACGCATATTGTCCCGACGCCAAGGTTTCCGTACTTTCCAATGCGACAAGAGTTTCTGCGCCGGATGTTTTCGAGGCTCTCAGAAAAGTTGACAACCCGATAATGAAGTTGGATGCCCCGACCAATGCTTTGGCGGCGCTGATAAATCAGCCCTCTCCGGGCTATGATGTGGCCGCCGTGGTCGAGGGGTTGAAGAAGTTCAAGGGGGATTTCGTGCTCCAGACCATGTTTCTCAAGAGCCGCGACTTCGATTCGTCATCCCCGGAAGTTCTTCTTCCCTGGATGGACATCGTCCGCAGCCTCGCTCCGAGAGAGATAATGGTTTATACAATCGACCGCCCCACCCCTGAAGAAGGTCTGGAAAAATTCACCGCCGCCGCAATGCGCGCACTTGTCAGCCCGCTTCTGGAAGAAGGCTTCAATATTCAAATCCGCGGCTGACCGCCCCCTCCCTTCCCCTCATCTTCACACCTTTCACCGAGTCCGCGCACATTTTTGGCGCGCACACCTTGGGGAGTCCGCGCACACGGCGGTTTGTAACTGGTTGATAACCAGTATGTGTTTTTCGGAAATGTGCTCGGACTCCCTTTTTCACCGAGTCCGCGCACATGGCGGTTTGTAACTGGTTGATAACCAATACGTGTTTTTCGGAAATGTGCTCGGACTCCCTTTTTCACCGAGTCCGCGCACATCGCGCCATCTCGCAAATCATCTCTCGCATCATCATCCCGCGCACATCGCGCCATCCCGCATCATCGCTTCGGCGGAGAGTCCGGATAGAATTTATTTTATTAAATTC
>JAKSKQ010000022.1 GCA_024401675.1 Bacteroidales bacterium
GTCAATCAGCCGACCAATCTGATTGCGGAGTATTCATTCAAAATGTTGCTCTCGTCCATGAATGGGACGGCTGAACTGGGCACCAGGATAGTGGATCCTTTGATTGACAGTTTATGAATACATATATGCACAAACTACTGATTTCAGCATTTCTGGCTTTCTCGGCATTGTCTGCCGCTGCGCAGGACATCATTGTCCGGGGCAGTGTAGTGGATGAAAATGCCCAGCCCATAATCGGGGCCACGGTGCAGAATCTTGCCACCGGAAACGGTTTCACCGTGCTTGACGAGGGCGGTGCTTTTGAAATCCAGGCCGGTCAGGGAGATGTCATCCGTTTCTCATCGCTCGGATATAAGGATGAGGAGATAACCGCGGATCCCGGCCGCACCAAGGTGATAGTGAAGATGAAGCCGGACAACATTCTTCTCGACGATGTGGTTGTAGTGGGCTTCGGCACCCAGAAGAAAGTCAACCTCACCGGCTCGGTGTCTTCCGTCCAGTTCAATGACAATCTGGCCTCCAGAAACATAGTTTCCCTTTCCTCCGGACTCGCGGGACTCGCCACCGGACTGTCCGTGATTCAGAATTCCGGTATGGCCGGAAGTGAGGCTGCATCGCTGATGATCAGAGGAATCGGAACCGTGAACAATGCCGACCCTCTTATCGTGGTGGATGATGTCCCGGATGTGGATATCAACCAGATAAATCCGGCCGATGTGAAGAGCGTCTCAGTGCTCAAGGATGCTTCCGCCTGCGCGATTTACGGCTCCAGGGCCGCCAACGGCGTGATTCTCGTCACCACCAAGTCCGGAGGCGAATCCAATGCCTCGGTAAGGGCGGCCCTCTCCAAGTCAATTGATACTCCTATCAATCCGTATTCATTCATGGGCGACTATGCCCGAGCCCTGCAACTGTATCAGCAGCGCGGGGACATGTCCAAGTACAGGGATGTGGTCCCGTTCAAGGACGGTACTGTTGACCAGTGGCTTGCAATGCAGAATGTGGACCCGAGGCGTTTCCCTTCGACCGACTGGTGGAATCTGATGATGCGCAACGGCTCCACCACCAAGGGCTCCGCATCGGTTTCCGCCGGCGGTGACAAATTCAAGTTGTATGCCTCGTTCAATGTCCTGGACAAACAGGGACTCCAGATCGGCAATACATACCGGCGCTATACCGCGAGGGTGAATGTCACCTACGACATAATGCGCAATCTCAGTTTCAATTTCAAGGCCGACGGGAGCTGGGGCACGCAGAAGTATTATTCCGAGAACGGTTTCGGCTCGGAAATTCTCCAGTACGCGATTGCCGGAATCACTCCCTATGACAGCGCAATAAATCGTTACGGCGGCACTATGGCCTACGGCGAGGATGTATCCACAATCAATCCTCTTGCCCTCTATGAGAACGATTCCACAAAGAAGGAGAAAAAGCAGGTCAATGCCAGCGCCTACCTTGCATGGAAGCCGGTCAAATGGCTGACTCTCCGCGGGGATTTCGCAATCAAGTACAACAACGATTTCGTCTCCAGCGCTCCGACTCCGGTCCAGGCATACAATTTCCAGACGGAATCCGATATAGATTATTGGTATGTGCCTTCCAACGCCGGTGTCACCAACAATACTGCCGAGGGTGTCAAGACGCAGTGGAACCTCCGCGCAATGGTGAACAAGAGATTCGGCAAGCACGGTCTTTCCGCAACGCTGCTCTACAATGAGGAGCGCTGGCACAACAGGTATCAGAATTCCTACAGGCGGGACAACCTGCATCCGTCGCTTTCCGAACTGGACTCCACCCTTCCCAACTATCAGACAACTGCCGGTTTCTCCACCGATGAGGGACTGCGCTCTGTAGTGGGAAGAATCAATTACAATGCTCTCGACCGTTATCTGCTGGAAGTGAACTTCAGAGCTGACGGCTCTTCCAAGTTCTCTCCCGGTCACAAATGGGGCTTCTTCCCCTCAGCGTCCTTCGGATGGCGGTTCTCGGAGGAAAAATTCGTGAAGAAGAACATCGGCCGCTGGTTCTCCAACGGTAAGTTCAGAATCTCCTACGGTACTCTCGGAAACAATTCCGGTGTGGATTACTACGAGCAGCTCAGCACCCTTGCGAGCATGAACTACTTTGTCAGCAATGAAGTGGTCAAGGGCTTTGTGGACAAGAAGATGACCAATCTCGACCTCTCCTGGGAGACTTCCAAGGTGTTCGATGTCGGTCTCGACCTGGGTTTCTTCAGGGGAGCCCTGTCATTCGAGTTCGACTACTATGACCGCCTCACCGAAGGAATGATCCGTCCCTCCGACCTGTCTCTGCATTTGTCCGGAGTCTATGACGCGCCCCGCACCAATATCGGAAATCTGCGCAACCGCGGTCTGGAAGGCAATGTGAACTATCAGGGCAACTGGGGCCCGGTAAAGTTCAAACTGAACGCCAACATTTCCTATAACCGCTCCCGCCTCGAATCATGGAACGAGTACCTGACCCGCGGCAGCCGTTATGTGGGTATGCCATGGGGCTATACCTACGGCTATGTGGATCAGGGCATTGTCCAGACCTGGGGCGAAATCATGAAGGCTACTCCACAGAGCGCGAGGCCCGGCGACATCCTTCGTGTGGATGTGAACGGAGACGGTCAGGTCAACGAGGACGATATGGTGGCTTACACGCAATACACCTGCGCGCGACCTCCGATGGACTACGGCTTCGGCGGCGACTTCTCGTGGAGCGGTATTTCCCTTTCCTTCCTTTTCAGCGGGTCATGGGGCCGCCGCGACTATTGGCTGAATGCCTACAACAACACTGCTTTCCCCGCCGGCGGCTATGCTGTGAGCTGGCTGCACTACAATGATTTGTGGAATGTGAACAACACCGATGCCCCGATGAACAGGATGGGCGGTAACAACAGGTATGATTCGCTTTACTATCTGGACGATATGTCTTTCCTCCGCCTGAAGAATGTCAGCCTCAGTTACGACCTGCCTTCCCGCTGGATGAAGAAAATCAGGATACAGGGCATCCGGTTCTTCTTCACTGCCGAGAACCTGCTGACTTTCACCAAGTACAGGGGTATGGACCCCGAACGCATAGGAAACAAGAGTGATGTGTACCCGCAGCTGCGTTCTTACACATTCGGATTAACTGTCAATCTGTGATGAGTATGAAGAAAGCATTATATATAATAATGTTGGCGGCCGCAACTGCGGCTGTGACTTCGTCGTGCGCGGACCTTCTTGAAATGAAGTCCACCTACGAACTTTCGGCGGACCAGTACTGGAAGACGGTGGAGGATGCCGAAACCGCACTGAGCGGAGTATATGCTTCAGCCCGTATGGTGTTCGACCGCGAATATTACTGGGACGGTCACGGGGACTACCTCCGTGCGAAGACCGGTACGATGTCTATGACACCGGGCTACAGTCTGGGCTATGCCGGCTGCCGTTTCGATGCCATCCGCAGGACCGAGACAGCCACCAATTACTACAAATATCTCTACGGTCTTGTCCACAGGGCCAATTATGTGATAGAGAACATCCGCAAGATGTCCGCCGGCAATCTGACCCCGTCCGACAGGCAGGAGCTCGATGTAATCCTGGCCGAGACCCGTCTCCTGCGCGGTCTTGGATATTTCCGTCTTATCACCATGTGGGGCGATGTCCCTTACTTCGACAAGGTGGTCGATGATAATTCCATTGCATACAGCATTCCCCGCACTCCCATCGAAATCGTCAAGGATTCCGTTCTCGCCGACATGACCTATGCCGCCGACCGTCTTCCGGACAAGGCTCCCGCTGTGGGGCGGGTCGGCAAAGCCGCGGCTTTCGCCTTCAGGGGCAAGGTCCAGCTGTACTGGGCCTGCTGGAACAACTTCGGCTGGCCGGAGCTTGGCGAACTCGGCACATTTGTTCCCGACAAGCAGAAGGCTCTTGCAGCATACGCGGCAGCCGCCAGCGACTTCAGGGAAATCATCCTCAATGAAAGCAAATACGGTGTCGCGCTCTTCCGAAACGGCGAGCCCGGCGAATGCGGTCCGATGGGGACCGCCGACGTGCTGCCCAACTATTATTACATGTTCATTCCCTCCACCGGCAACGATTCTCCTGAAAGCATAATGGTGATGACTCACGGCGGGCCCGGCACCGACCAGTGCGAAGAACTGATGCGGGATTTCGGCACAAAGAGCATAGAAAGTTCCGAGATGCAGCTCCAGCCGCGTCTGAGGATAGTGAATGCCTATCAGTCAACTGTCACCGGGGACTATTGCGACGAACTCATATACTACACCACGGATATCATCCCCGACGGTGTCGATCCCCATACTTACAAGAACTGCTACCTCAATCCGGACAGTTACAAGGACCGGGACTACAGGATGAAGGCTTCCATAGTTTGGGAATATGAGGTTATGCCCTGCATGAACAACTTGAAGTCCACCGGCTACAAGAAATACAGTTACAAGAACCTCAACGGTACCGATGTCGGCGGGTCCGGCCTCGATGCAATCAACGCCGATGCCGACGAGTCCGGTGTGATCATGCGCAAGTTCGTCCGCAACTATGCGGGGCAGGGCGCAAGCGAGGGCAATTTCAATTTCCCGATTATGAGGCTTGCAGATGTGTATCTGATGTATGCCGAGGCGGTGAACGAGGCCAATGACGGCCCCGACGCCCTTGCTGTCGAACTTGTCAACAGAATCAGGCACCGCGGGAATCTTCCTCCGCTTGCCGCATCCAAATATGCGACAAAGGAGAATTTCTTCAATGCTGTGATACAGGAAAGGATAGTCGAACTTTTTGCCGAAGGCCACCGCGCTTTCGACCTGAGGCGCTGGCGTCTCATCGGAAACATAGCCGGTTCGCCCATGGGCAACGGCCTTTCATATTTCGACACTTGGGGAGTGAGGACTGCCAGGATGCTGCATCAGGCAGACAATATCACCTACAAGAGGGCATACATATTCCAGATTCCTCCCAAAGAAATCGACAAGAACCAATGTCTGCTCCAGACTCCCTGCTGGATTCAATAATTTGTGAGACTATGAAGAAGATAATTTCCATAATACTGCCTTTCGCCGCCATGGCTCTTCTTTCCACATCCTGCCTTTTCAAGGAATATCCTGTGGATGAGGACGGCCTCATCATAACATCCCGTGAGGATTGCTCTGTGCTGAAGTTCGATGTGCTGGACACCAAGGATGTGTCCGCTCTTACTGATGAGCCTGCGGTAATCGACACGATAGGACTTACCATCAACGGGGTTATCAGGGTACAAGCCGATATCAGGAACTTATGGCCTGTGCTTACCCTTGCCACAGACTGCAAACTTGATCCGAAAATCCGCTCGAGGCAGGATTTCACCAATCCTGTGCAGTTTACGGTGGTTTCCGGCAACAGGAAGATAAGGAAGACATATACAGTCACTCTCACTCAGGAGACAAAATAACACCGGCCGCATCATGAAGAAAGTCATAGAATCATTGATTCCCGCAATCCTCGCACTGTCTGCGCTTTTGTGCTCCTGCTCGGGGAATGTCAACCGGATACAGGTCACCGACAAACTCGGGAACGATTGCATCAACAGGTATTATTATGTTCCCTATATAGTGGGAACCACGATGGAGTTCGCCTACGCGATGTTCATGCCCTCCGGCAGCGGAAGGCTTGAAAGCGCATCCGTGGAATGTTCATTCCCGGGAGCAGAGGGCACTTTCCTCGAACACAGGGCCTACAGTACCGACGACTACGGTCAGGACCTTCCGCACCAGATTGGGAATCCCTGCACGGAAAGCGGGTCCAAATATACTGTGGAGTTCGTCCGGGACACCACCGCGGCGACTCTTCGCTTCTACTATGTGATTCCCGAGGAGGCCAGGGGAAAGGATGTGTCCTTCCATTTCACCTGCACCGCATCTACCGGAGAGACAGTCTCTTATGACATAGAGCCATGCCATGTGAGGAATATGACTATGAAACTGGATATCAAGATGACCCAGGCCCAGTGCTATTTCTCCCTTGCCACCCTTGAGGCCTACACCGCGGCGCAGGCTGAGTTCAATGAAATCCCGATTGATTTCGTGTGGGGATATTCCACTGACTTCGCGGACAAGTCAAACCGCAGCACATTCATCAATCCCGCCTGCGTAGGGGAGTTCACAGATTTCTTCGACATCAAGACCAGCGGGCTGAAAATGAACGATACAAGGAAAATGTACAAGTTCAATATCATCGAACCGCAACTCGGAAGGCAGGAATTTGACGGCTTCTATATAGATGACCGCGATTTTCTGAGCCTGGACCTCAATTGCGACACCCACTGGATTCCCGGCATCAACAACAGGACCGGCTTCTGGGTGGAGACTGCGGACGGCAAGTACAGGGCGTACATATATTGCAATGCCGTGAGTGCCGACAATTGTACAGTGAGTGTCAAACGTTATACTATGTTCTGATTATGAAAAAGAGACATCTGATATTCCTCCTCCTTCCGCTCGCGCTTCTTGCTCTTGTCTCCTGCGACAAGACCGACATCCGGAAATCTTCCGAAGGAGACCTCCGTGTGACACACAAGGAAGTCAATTTTTCATACAAGGCAAGTTCCTTCCCCATAACCATCCGGACGGAAGGGAAGTGGAGCATCGACTGCGAAGCTTCGTGGCTCACCTTATCCGAAACTTCAGCCGATTACGGCAAAACCATTTTCCTTTCTACCACTGAGAATGACAGCGGTGCCCTTCGGCAGACGACTCTTGTTGTTTCCGGGTCCGGACCATCCTGTAACATTGTTGTTACACAACGTGAGGATGAGCGTAATTATACAGATATCCAACTTTCTACCGACCCTTACGGTTATCAGAAGTTGGAAGGCGCATTCCTTGTGATTCCTTACCGCCGCGGGGACAAAGCCACCCTCGGTCCGCTGTCTGTTCTTGTGTCGGGAAGCGCGAAAGGTTCGGTCAGTGTCGAGACTCTGCCCTCTGTCACTCTATCTGAAGGTGAAGGACAAATCAAGATGAAACTTCACGGTCGTGTGGGAGAGAAAGGAAACCTGCTCTTCACCGTCAGCGGTCTTCCTCCTACAGTGTTCGGTGAAGCGTCGCAGTGTATGGTCACCGTGCCCGAGTCGGCGCCTGCCCGGCAACTTTCCATAGCCGCCCTCCGCTCCATGGGGACCGGCCTCATTCAGAATATGTCGAAAGTCAAGGGGGTTGTGGTATCTTCCGCAGAGGGTAAGGTGTTCCCGGACAATGTCTTCATTCTCCAGGACTCAAGGGAAGCGGGCGGCGGCATAATGGTCGAGTGCCCCGGCTCCCATACGCTGAATCCCGGGGATGAGTGCGAACTGTTCATGGACGGCGCGTCGATAATCTCCAGAGGCGGAGTACTTGCTGTCAGTCTTCCGGCGGACGATGATGTGACCCTCCTTTCCACCGGCGGAGCACTTCCCCAGCCGGTAGTCATTTCCGATCCTCAAAACCTGCCCGCTTATGAGTCGATGCTATGCAGCCTCGAGACAGTGCAGGTTGCGGACGAGGAACTTTCCCGCCACAACTTCTCCGGTACGGTGGCAATGGACAAATATGCCTGCCCCTCCGGCTTCAAAATCTATGTCCCCTCCACAGCGGTTTTCGCATCGGAACCGTTCCTGACAGGTTCTGGAAACATAAGCGGAATAGTATCCTGCGATGGCAGCGCGGCCACAGCCCTTGTCCCGCAGAGTTACCGTGACCTGGAAGGCCTTACCGGTGCGAGGCTCAACATGCATTCGGTGTTCAAAGTCGATAAGGACTTCATCCATAATCTTTCCAATACCGGTGAAACTTCGGTTTCATTCAAGTTGACGTCGTCTCTGGACTGGTCGGTCAAATCCGATAGAAACTGGCTCACAATCACCTCCAATGTCTCAGGAAAGGGGAGTGAAAGTTCCACCGATGTCACCTTCGATGTCAGTCCCAACAGCGGGGCTCGCCGCCGCGCCACCATAACTGTGTCCGCGGAAGGAGTTCCCGACATTGAGGTGACTGTCATACAACTTGAAGGCAACCGGATTCTCGACGCGGATTTCTCCGCTGTAATCACCGAACTCGGCGATTCACCGAAAATCTTCCCCCAGAGCGCCGGGACCGATTATTCCCAGATGCTTGACAGGATAGGACTTTCCCTTTGGAGTGTGACCAACTGTTATCTGTCCGTATCCCCGGACCTCAAGTACGGGCTTGTCCGTGTGGGCAAGACCCTTACCAAAGGAAATATGGTGACACCGCCGTTCTCCGCGATAGGGGACATTCCGGTAAACATTGAAATCACGATGCTTGCAGGCATGCAGAGCGGTTCTGGCTGTTCCTGGTTCGGTATCGAGCTGTCCGGTCCGGGCGAAATCGTGGCCGGAGGTGATGTCCTCAAACTTGAAAAATACGATGCTGCATATACAGACCAGTTTGTGGATACTCTTCCCTGCTATGTGGTGCCGGGACTTTCTACCAGTGAACTCAAAAGAGTCAGAATCACCGTCACCGGAGCCACCAAGGACACAGCGCTCAAGATGACGGCCACCATCAAGGGCGGGTCAAAAGCTTCTTCCTGCGACCTTTTCGTGATAGGCGACTTCCATGTGAATTACATTGATTGACAATGATATCAAGAGGAAACATATTGTCTTTGGCCTGCCTTGTTCTCGCCTTCTCCTGTGCCAAGCCGGATTCCGGTCAGACACTGCCTCCGGCCAATATCGCGGTCGGCGGAATCGAGGACAGGACTATAGAGGCCGAGGCGCTTTTCTGCGGGGAATGTCCTTTCTCGGTGCAGACTACCCGGGACTGGACGGTGACTCAGTGCCCCGAATGGGCAGACCTTGTGCCATCCTCGGGAAAAGCATTCGAGTACTGCGAGGTATCCCTCAAGATAAAGAATTACAACTGGTCCGACGAACGCACCGGAACTCTTACTTTAAAAGCCGATACGAAGACTTATGACATCACAATAAGGCAGAAGGAGTTCGATCCCGCCGATTACGGATACGACGATGTGTCCTCGACTGTGGACGGCCATCCGAGGCTGCTCGCTCTCGGAGAGCAGTTCCCCTCAATCAGGAAGACTGCCGTGAAAGAGCCGGAATTCAAGGTTGTCCACAACTATATAATGAGATACGCGGACAAAATTCTGTCCCTGCCTCCCGTGACCTACAAACTGGAAGGCATAAGACTTCTTTCAGTCTCGAGCGAGGCCCTCAAGAGGCTTTTCTATCTCAGTTATGCCTACCGCACCACCGGAAACCAGGCTTATGTGCGCCGCGCCAGCGAAGAAATTGTGACTTTGTGCAGCACTTTCCCCGACTGGCATCCTGCTCATTATCTGGACACTGCGGAAATAATGCTCGGGGTCGCCATCGCCTACGACTGGTGCTATCCGGGACTTTCCCCCGAGGTGAGGGAACTGTGCAGGACCGCCCTGAAGGAAAGAGGACTTGCCACATATTTCGAATGGAGCGGAGCCTCGAACAACTGGAATCAGGTCTGCAACGGTGCCGCTGTCAGCGCGGCGTATGTCCTGGATGGGGACTGCTCCGAGTTGAAGGGCAGAGTATATGAGCGGGCATTGGATATGATAAATCTTGCAATGATCGGCTATGAGCCCGAC
This sequence comes from Bacteroidales bacterium, assembly GCA_024401675.1. Lineage (GTDB taxonomy): Bacteria > Bacteroidota > Bacteroidia > Bacteroidales > UBA932 > Cryptobacteroides. The sequence continues at coordinate 9,630 of JAKSKQ010000022.1, forward strand.
GGAGCCTATATCGAAGGCCCCGGATACTGGTGCTACGGTACATCTTTCAATGTCATTTTCCTTGATGTAATCCGGAGCATATACGGCGACTACCGCGGCCTCGATGAAAAATATCCGGCCTTCATGAAGACCACTTCCTATGCGGATGCGGTGATTACTCCTTCGTTCAATGTGTTCACTTACGCCGACCAGGCCTTCCTTGCGCAGGTCAGCATCGTGCCTTTCTTCATGTATGACTGCAAGGGGGATGCGTCCGCCCTTTATATGACGAGGAAGATGCTGGGAATGAGTATGCTTTCTCTCGAGCACTGCCGCCACGAAAGGCTGCTTCCGGCCGCAATGGTATTCCTCGGCCGCAAGGGGAAAAGCCCGGGCCCTGCCACAGCGCCCGCTTCCACTTCCTATATTGCCCAGGGTACATCGCCCATTGCCGTGCTGCGGAGCAGTTGGGATGACAGGAACGCTTCATATATAAGTATGAAGGCCGGCACTCCGTCCAGCGGGCACGGACACATGGATGTCGGGACCTTCTGCTTCGAGGCGGGCGGTGTCCAGTGGGCCACGGATCTCGGCGGCGAGGTCTATAACAATCTGGAAAGCGCAGGTGTGGACTTGTGGAACACAGCCCAGGGCTCGCAGAGGTGGACAGTGCTGCGCTGCGCCCTGTACGGTCATAATTGCCTGCTTTTCGACTCTATGGAGCAGAAGGTGGACGCTCATGCCGCGATAGATTCTTTCGACGATGGCAATCCCGCGCTCCGCACAGCCGGGTCGGACCTTTCCTCTCTTTACGAGGGCCAGGTCGAATATGTTTACAGGACGATAGCCCTTGTCGGCGGAAAGGCCGGCCGCGTCACGGATAAAATCAAAACTGGTGACAGGCCTGTCACTCTCCGCTGGAATATGTGCTCTGCGGCTGCGTCCGTGCATCTTGACCGCAGTGGAGCGGACCTTGTGTCGGCGGACGGACAGACACTCAGGCTCGAAGTCAGCGGAGCTGAAAATCTTACAATGAAGACCTGGAGTTCGACTCCGGAGCGTACCTGCGAGTCCTTGAACTCCGCTCTGATTCTCGGCTATGAAAGCCATCTCGAACCCTGTCATGAATATGAAATAACAGTAGATCTGATACCATCGATATGAAAAAGTACATTCTGATTCTTCTTCTCGCACTGATATCACAGGCCCTGATTGCAGAGACGGTCACTTCAACCGTTGATACCCATCCTCATCTGCTTGTCTCAAACGGCCGGGACTTCGCGACTATTGATTCCGTGAGCCTGTCAAATCCTATGCTTGCCAAAATCCGGAAATATATAGTGGACTTTTCTGAAGAGACTCTTTCGGTCGCTCCCCAGGAAAGGAAGATGAAGGGCAGGCGGCTTCTCAATGCCGCTGTGGAATGCTGCACAAGGATATTCTACCTCAGTTATGCCTACCGGGTGACGGGAGACCTGCGGTATGAGCGCAGGGCAGTTCAGGAGATGCTTTCCGTGGCCTCCTATGAGGAGTGGAACCCCTCGCATTTCCTTGATGTTTCGGAGATGATGGTCGGGATGTCAATAGGTTACGACTGGCTCTACTGCGCGATGTCTCCCGAGGAGCGCGAGACGATTCGCACCGCCATCATAGAAAAAGGTCTGAAGATGTCTTTCGTGCCCGAGTATTCCGATTTCTGGCTGGGGTCGTCCTCAAACTGGAATCAGGTATGCAACGCTGCCTGCACGATGGCTTCCATAGCCCTCATCGACACTAATCCGGAATATGCGGAAAAAGTGGTGCCGAGGGCGGTGACGGCACTGGAAAGGCCTATGACCTGTTACCGTCCGGACGGAGCATACAGGGAGGGACCGGGGTACTGGTGCTACGGGACAGGGTACAACTGCCTCTTCCTCGCCGCAGTCGAGAAGTATTACGGCACTGATTTCGGACTGCTTGACAAGTTCCCGGTGTTCCTAAATACCGTCAAATACCATATCGCGATGATGACTCCTACTCTGGAGGTCTTCACATACGCCGACCAGGCCTTCCCGGCCCAGATAAGCATAGCCCCCTTCTATCTTTACGAGAAGACAGGGGATTCGTCATATCTGTTCATGCTCAAGAGGATACTGGACACGATTCCAATCGACCTGGCGCATTGCCGTCACAGACGCATACTTCCCGCGGCACTTGTATTCGCCGGCCTCGGAGGTACCAGTCTCAGGATAATCGACGAGCCGGATGAACTCTTCTATATTGCCCAGGGACGCACTCCGGTTGCCGCGTTCCGCTCTGACTGGAACGACCGGAACGCCTGGTATCTGGGCCTCAAGTGCGGTTCTCCCAAGGAACGCCACCACCACATGGACGAGGGCCGCTTTTATCTTGAGGCGGCCGGTGTACGCTGGGCTCTGCATCCTGGCGGCGAGGTTTACAGCAATATCGAGAAAGCCGGTGTCGATCTTTGGGGCTACGAGAAGACTTCCGACCGCTGGAGACTGCTACGGACCGGGCTCTGGGGACACAACTGTCTTATACTCAACGGACACGATCAGAATATCGAGGGCCGGTGCCAGATTGATGAAAGCGGCACCGATCCGGACAATATGTATGCTCTGACCGACCTCAGTTCCCTTTACGGCGAGGATGCACGCTCTGTCAGCCGCAAGGTCAGCCTGATTTCAAAAGACAGGGCTGTCATCGAGGACAGGATAGTCACGGGTGAGAAGAAAGTCAAACTCCGCTGGCAGATGGCCACCGAAGCCGAAGTCTTCACCCCGATGGCCAGAAAGGCGGAACTCATTTCCAAGGATGGTAAAATAATGACTATGACAGTCTCCGGAAACATCAAGCCTGCCCTGCAGGGGTGGAGCGCCGAGCCTATGGAGTCCTATGAGTCGAAGAATCCCGGCAAGAAATTCGTCGGGTTCACCGCCAATCTCAAGCCCGGTACCGAATATGTAATCAATGTTACTTTCACTATAAATTAATTATGAAAAAGTTTTCAGCAATTCTCCTCATCGGACTTCTGTCCTTTGTCTCCTGTACAAAGGGCCCCGGTGAGACGAAGACAGTCGAGGGCCTGTCCCTGACTGCCGCTTTGACAGGTGACCTGGATGTCTCCTGGAAGGCCGGTGACGCTGTCGGCGTCATCGGGGTGGCTGCCGCAACCGATCCGTCCTCAGACGGAAATGCTGTCCGGATGGAAGCCTCCTCCGACGGCAAATCCGTCACCCTGAAGGACACCGGCTGCCGTTTCATTCCGGATGAGACAATCCCGGTGCACAAGTTCGTGGGATTCAGTCCTTATGCCGAGTCGGTGAAGGATCCTTCCGCCATTGCGGTCAAGGTTCCCTCCAGCCAGGTCCAGGATGAAGCCGGTAGCCTTTCTCATATTTTGAATTATGTGCCTTTCTGCGGCAAGGCCTCAGTCGAATCGCCTCTCGGAGGCACTGTAGTGAAGATTCAGATGGCTCCCGCAGCCGCAGTACTGAAGATTCCTGTGGTAACCGGAGAGAACTCGGCCAATAAGGTCACCCTTACCGCCGCCGAGGGCGCTCCCGCTCTTACTGCGGACACTGCGACTCTTGACAGCGGAAGCGGGGTCATCACTGCCGCCGCTCCACAGACCACAGTGGAAGTCAAGGTCACCAAGGCGATGGCCCCCTCCACTGAAACCCGGTATGTCTATGCCGCAGTCCTGCCGGGAGATTTCACCGGATACACCCTTACTGCCGACATTCTCACCGATGCCGGGCACAGGACTGTTGTCTTCGACGGCGCGAAGTTCGAGGCCGGCAAGATTCATGAGCTGAAAGAAGCCGTCCTCGGTCCCGACGCTTTCAAAGTGGATATGACCGCCATCGCTTTCGACAAATCCTTCGTGTATGATGTGAAGGATGCCGACGGCAAGGTGATAGCCGCCGTCTGCAATGAATATCTTGGCGCCACCGTCAACCAGCAGGCCGTTGTCGTCTATGGTCTGACGAGCGAAGGCAAGATCAATGCCGAGGCCGGGCTTGTGGCGAGGGTGCTCAAAAGCGCCGCTGCCGGCCAGTACATGACTTATGGCGATGTGACTGCCGAGGAACTTGTCCACGGTGGTCTGTACTCGTTCTCTGCAGGATATTCCAAGAGCGGTACTTCCAAGGCCCTCCAGAATGTGTATGTGGCTGAAAACCCCGACGGCAGCACTTCTGTTTCCGCAGAGGCCCCGGAACATGTCACTGATGCCACTGTTGAACCGTCCGTACTGGTTCTGAGCGACAGGAAGGACACATATCCATACAAACTCGTGAAGGTCGGAAAGACCATCTGGACTGCGGAAGATCTCCGCACCACTCTTCTTCCCGACGGCACCGACATCAGCACCACGGATGCTTCCGTGTACAGCGAGGATTCGAAGGTTACCGCCGAGGGCGGACCGAAGCCCAGGTGTATAATCTACAACAACATAGTCTATTATAACGGCTACTGTGCAGGTGCCTTCCCTGTCGAGGTCGGGGATTACAAGGACAAGTCCACGATGCCGGGAGTCATAGCACCGGAAGGCTGGAAGGTGCCTACCGGAAGCAAGAATGGTGACTGGGGAGTCTTCGCAGCCTTTGTGAAGACCTCGTCACAACTTACCACCGACGGCAACAATGTGACCAACTTCGGCGCGACTTTCCACGGCCGTGTCGCTCAGAACGGAACCCAGACCGACGGCACTGCCGGAATCATCTACTGGAGTTCATCCATGAACTATGATGCATCCAAGAACCCCAGCATCAGGGCATATTTCATCAAAATCACCGAAGGCGGAGTGGCTACTGCACCCAGTGCGGGCAGCGGTACGACCATATATCTCGGCTTCGGGATAAGACTAGTCAAAATGGGAGCAATACAAATCAATTCTTAATACCATGAAACAAAATCACAATTATCAGAGCCCGGAACTATTCTGTTGTCTGGCCTCCAAAACCAATTTCCTCGCTTCTTCCCCTGTGGAAGGCGGAATAGACAATTATGTCTATGAACAGTTTGAAGTCGAATAATAAAGCGTTAACTGATATGAAAAAGATATTTTTACTTTTAGCAGCCGGCGCTCTTATGTGCTCCTGCGCCAAGGAACAGGTTTCAAACCTCAATACTAACTCTCAGAAAGCCAGTTTCATCGGAACTATCGAAGATACCAGGGTATCCACTTCAAGCGGAGTCTCTGTCTGGGAAACAGGCGACCTTATTTCAGTATTCAGCGTGGCTGATGGTGCTGATCCCGGCGTAAGTGCAGGGACCAATGTCCTTTACAAAGTCAGGGAAGGCGGATCCACTGCAGTCTTCGACCCCAATGACGGTGTCGATATTGCCACTTCAGACAAATATTACGCATATTTCAACGGAATGGCGACATATCCCTATAAACTCAATGCTGTGGCCTCTATCGGTTTCGCAGGAGTCGACCCTGCCGGAAGCCCCATCACTGATTACAGGTTTATGCCGGTAACTGTCAACGAGACCCAGAACTTCACTGTGGATACGGAAACCGGAATCGGGAAAATGACTTCAGCTGATTCCAAGCTGTTCTACGCTGTAGCCGAGGCTCCCGCAAATCCGGATCAGGCTGTGGAACTTTCCTTCAAGCCGGTGCTTCCTATTCTTGAAATAGGACTTCTCGGTCACGGCGAGAAGGTCTCAAAGATGCAGTTTGAAGACTTGAGTGTCGCTGCAACCGATGATGCCAAGAATGCTGCAATGGCCAGCAACGAGTGGCTCTCATCCAAGGGAGTCTTCGATTTGAGCACCGGTGTCCTGACGACTACCAATGCTTCCAAGTCCGCATTCAGAAGAATAATCGCCAATATTACCACCGCTACTGATAGTTATGTTACCCTCGACCCTGTGAAAGCGGCTCGTATGCAGCTTAATATCGGCCGCTTCAATGTGACCAAAGGTCTGAAAATCACTTTCACTCTCAGTGACGGTTCCACAGTTGTCAAGACCATCTGGGCGGACAAAACTGTCTCAGGAGTCGATGCAAACGGCAAATGCAAGCACATCTACCAGCCTGTGATGTTCCCCTATGTCGTTGCCGACAATACTGCTCTTTCTTTCACTGTTGACGGAGGTTCACAGGATGTTACAGTGACTTCGTCCAAGGACTGGACTCTCAAGTCCAAGCCCGAGTGGATAACTGTATCTCCCGAGAGCGGCGTCAGCGGAGCGAAGGTAACTGTCACCGCCTCTGCCAACGCAGGAGCCCAGAGAAACGGCAGTGTGGTTTTCGAAGCTGAAGGAGTGACTTTCTCACTCGCTCTCTCTCAAGCAGCTGCGACCATAGAAGCCGCCGACTACTATAAGATTTCCCTTTCCGACATCGACTGGACTGCGTCATATATCCAGAGCGTGAAGAGCGCCCAGGGCAGCACTGTGGCTGTCATCACCAAGGAATACCTCGGCGCAACTGTTGACCGTCAGGCAATCGTGGCCTATCCGATGTCTATGGGAAAGCCTGATTTCACCAAGGGCCTTGTGGCTGTCGTGACCATCGACCAGGCAGGTGCCGCTCCTGCAGCGAATGTCCACGGAGGAAGCATCAGCATCTCCGATATGGTACCGGGCAACGCTGTCTATACTCCCGGGACTGCTGCAGCAGCAACCGAAATCTATGTGAAGTCCGACGGCACCGCTGTCTATACATCCAATCCTGCCACCGGTGGTCAGACCGTTTCTGCCGGCCAGATTGTTCCCGATGTGCTTGTATCCGACGTCTGCTCTCATCCCGAGGTGAAACTCGGAACCCAGATTTGGACCGCAACCTGCTACAAGACAACTAAAGACAACAAGGGTGTGGCCTACAGCCAGTGCAAGGTCGGAGACACCAGGTCTGCCGGCAACAGGGATATGTGGATTGTAAATGACGAAATCTATATCTACAGCGGTTATGCTCTCGGACATGTTAACGGAGGTCCTTTCAGCGATAATATTTCTCCTGAAGGCTGGAGAATGTGCATGGCCACTGAGTATTATTCGGATCTTGGCGGATTCCTTGGCGGAACAGCAATGTATGCTAAAATCAACAGCAATATTACCCTGCTGTCTTCGACAATTCCATATAAATCCAATGCATCAAAATCCGGTGATATTTACAAATATACCGCTCCAAGCCAATTGTCTTATTACAATACATGGTCATCAACTTTAAATTCCGGGGAAAGTTCATTTATGGCTATGGCGAAGCCTGGCACGGCGCCTGGTACAAGCGGGCAGTCAATCCTCAATATGTTTGATGTTTTCCTCATCAAAGAATAATTCTTTATGTTTCCTATCAGGAGTTCAGTTCCAGTCCTTGTCCTTTCCCTGCTTCTTGCCGCAGCCTGCGGGAAAGCTCCGCTTGACCCCTCTGATGCACCGCAGCCGGAGGATAAGGACTGCTATGCCCTGAATCTTTCTGCCGCTGACTGGACCTCGAGTTCGATGCTCGAGGTCCTGGACGGCAGGGGACGGTGCATAGCCCTTGTCACCCGAGAGTATCTCGGGGCGGCCATTGCAAGGCAGGCCGTTCTGGTCTATGCTCTCGGCCCTGACGGGCATTTCAGGACTGACTCCATTTTTGTCTCCAGAATCACTCTGGAGGCCTCCGGAGCCACCTATGCGGCTCCGAAGGAAAGCATTCACGGAGGTACGCTCCGATATTTCTCCGGGGAGAATGCATATTATTACAATGACATATCTGAAACGGACAAATTGCCCTCAGATGTGGTTTATATCAAAGTCAGGCCCGACGGGTCTTCCTCTGTGGTACTCCACGCAAACACAAAGTCCCGCACGATGCTCTCTCCTCTGTGTCTGGAACTTGATTCATATCGGTATCCTCTCGTGAAGATAGGTGGCAGTGTGTGGACAAGGGAAAATCTCCGTTGCCGGAAGTACCCGGACGGTACAGCCATACCGAAATCGACGCCATCCCTCAGTGATGCCGCCGGAATGCTTTACGATATTCCTTCGGTGTGGGGCAAGGATTCTTCCTCCGCCAATGAAAATGTCGAGGCGAAAATCGCTCCCGAAGGCTGGACTGTGCCGGCCGCCCTTGCGGGAGGGGAGTGGGAGGCCCTCTCGCATTTCGCCGGGGAAGCATCAGCTCTGAAGGCATCTTCCCACAATGTGACTGGATTTACAGCGGTTCCTGCGGGAAGGGTCTCTTCTTCCGGGAGCATTTATGAGCCCCAGGACGATGATATCATCTTCTGGAGCTCCACCAACAATTCCGCAGGCAAGGCGTGCTTTGCCAAGGTGTTCCACAAGACTCCCGGGGAAAACATCCAGTACAGTTCCGCTACGGACAAGAAAACAAGTTTCGCTGTCCGTCTGGTCAAAGGATTCAATAAATGACAATATTATATGAGTTCAATATTATTATTAACAAATTTTTTCGAGAACAAGGGCGGTTGGGTTACTGACAGCCAGTTTCTGATTCAGAACAATACCATTCCCATAATGGCGCATGGTATCGGAAAACCTGTTGAGGACGCCTCCACATCCTTCGAAGTGAGTGAAGACGGTAAGTATTATGTGTGGGTCCGCACTCGTGACTGGACCAGGAGATGGAGCCGCAAGGGAAGCGCAGGACTCTTCAAGGTCCTCGTTGACGGGCAGGCTCTGGATGCAGTGCTCGGGAACGAAAAACTCGAGTGGAGCTGGCAGAGCGGCGGAAAACTCGCTCTTGCCAAGGGACGGCACACAGTCGCGCTCCACGACCTGACCGGTTTCGACGGCCGCTGCGATGCGATACTCCTGACCACCGGATCCGAAAGGCCCGATGATTCTCCTGAGGCTCTCGGTGCGATGCGCAGGGATATTCTCGGAATCGATGAGACCCCCATCGACAAAGGTTCCTACGACTTTGTGGTCTGCGGCGGCGGTATCGGCGGCATGTGCGCGGCGATTGCCGCGGCCCGTCTCGGATGCCGGGTGGCTCTCATCCAGGACCGTCCGGTACTCGGCGGTAACAATTCTTCCGAAATCAGAGTGGCCCTCGGAGGCCGCTGCAACATACGTGATTATCCCTCATTGGGCTATCTGAAGAATGCAACCGCCCCTGACACCAACGCCAACGCCCGCCACAACGAAATCCATGAGGACGAGCGCAAGATGGATGTCATCAAGGCCGAGAAGAACATAACTCTGTTTATGGGCTACACTGTCGTTGCCGTGGAGAAGGAATCCGAAAATCTCATCAAGTCAGTGATTGCTGTCAGCGGGGAGGACTTCTCGAGAATCCGCATTTCCGGAAAATTGTTCTCCGATTCCACCGGCGATTCCTGGATCGGACATTTCTCCGGGGCTGATATGACCTACGGACGTGAAAGCAAGGCCGACTACAATGAGGTTGACGGACAGGAAGTTGCCGACCGTATGACTATGGGAGCTTCCATAATGTGGTACGGCGAGGAGACAGACGGCCCTGTCGAGTTCCCCCATATCGAGTGGGGACTCGATGTCGATGAGAAGAATGTCCAGGTGGTTCACCGCGGCCAGTGGTACTGGGAAGGCGGCATGAGACTCGACATGATTTGGGAGGCAGAGCGCATCCGTGACTACGGCATGTATGTCGCATATTCCAACTGGGAGTACCTTAAGCACAGCCCGGAGCATTCCGAGGCATACAAGAACTGCTCTCTGGAATGGCTCTCATATATACTCGGAAAGCGCGAGAGCAACCGTATGCTCGGCGATTTCGTGCTCCGCCAGCAGGATATCATAGATTTCATCCGCTACGAGGACGGCACTGTCGCCACATCATGGAACATAGACCAGCATTTCCCGGATCCCGAGAATGAGGCCAGGTTCCCCGGCGAAGCCTACCTCTCCCGCGCGACACTCCAGAGGGTCGAGTATTATCCTGTGCCGTACCGCTGCTTCTATTCGAGGAATATCAACAATCTGTTCATGACCGGCCGCAACATCAGTTCCACCCACATGGCTCTCGGAACCGTGAGAGTAATGAGAACTATCGGAATGATAGGCGAGGTGGTGGGTATGGCCGCCTCTATCTGCCGCAATCATAATGCCCTTCCTTCTGATGTTTATAAATCGTATCTTTGCGAGTTGAAAGCGCTTATGGAAAAGGGCGTAGGCAAAACCAACATCCCCTACACCCAGATTTACACGCTTATCGAAAATGATCCAGGATGGAGGGAAGACAATTAACAGATTGATTATGAAAACATTCAATTACGACAGGAAGAGCGTCAAAGCAGGAATAGTACATTTCGGAGTCGGAAATTTCCACCGTGCTCACCAGGAATATTACACCAATCTTCTGCTCGAGGATCCCACTCAGAGGAACTGGGGTATCTGCGGGGCCATGATTCTTCCTCAGGACGAAAGGCTTTTCAAGGCCCTTAAATCCCAGGACGGACAATATACCCTTACGGTGTGTTCTCCCGACGGTACTGCCGAGCCCAATCAGATGGGCGCTCTTGTCCAGTTGCTCTGGGGAATGGAGACTCCTGAGGCGATCATTGCCAAAATCGCGTCTCCCGAAATCCGCATCATCACTCTTACCATCACCGAGGGCGGTTACAATATTGACACTGACAGCGTCAGGGCCGATATAGCCGACCCTTCTCATCCGAGGACGGTGTTCGGTTATGTGGCAGAGGGACTTCGCAGGAGGATGGCCGCCGGTCTTCCCATAACCATTCTTTCATGCGACAACCTCCAGCATAACGGGGATACTGCAAGGAATGCGTTCTGCACTTTCTTCGATTCTCAGGACAAGGCTCTCTACGAATGGGTGAAGTCCAATGTGACCTTCCCCAACAGTATGGTGGACCGCATCACTCCCGCGACTCTTCCTTCCGATATAGACAGGCTCAATGCGGCCAACGGCACCTGCGACAAGGCGCCGGTCTATACCGAGGATTTCATCCAGTGGGTTATCGAGGACAAGTTCGCCGCCGGAAGACCTGCCTGGGAAAAGGTGGGGGCACAGTTCACTGACAAGATTGATTCTTATGAGAATATGAAACTCAGTCTTCTGAACGCCTCTCACATGTTCATCGGTTTCTGCGGAACTCTCGCAGGCTACAGGAAGGTCGATGATGTGATTGCCGACAAACTTTTCATAGACCTCATCCGTACCTATATGGATGTGGATATGGCCGGGTATGTCGAGTCTCCCGAAGGTGTGGATCTCGGAGCGTACAAGGACAAGCTCATTTCCCGTTTCGGCAATGTCACAATCAGTGACCAGCTCGCCCGCCTTTGTCTGGACGGATATTCAAAGCTTCTCGTTTATATTATTCCGAATCTTTCGAAGATTCTCCGCGACGGGGCCGATTTCAAGCGTTTCGCCTTCTTCATAGCCACTTACGGTCTGTATCTGCGCCGCGGTGTCGATGACAAGGGCAATGCCTATGAAATTGTGGAGCCCAAGATCAGCGCTGCCGAGATGGAGGTGATGACCAAGGGAAGTTGGAAGGAGTTCCTCGGCACTTCCATGTTTGCCGGAGTTCCGGTCAATGACGCTTTCACCGAGGCTGTCGGAAATTATGCCGAGAGAATCACTTCTGAAGGCATTCTTAATGTAATTGCCAGCCTATGAGTGCAATCGACTGGATCATTGTAGCGGCTTTCCTTCTCGCATTGATAATCATAGGTTTTGTCTTTTCGAGAAGGAACCGCAATATAGAAGACTATTTTGTGGCAGGACGCTCTATGCCGACATGGCTCGTGGCTCTTGCGGCTACCGGTACCTCCATCAGCGCCGGGACCTTCGTGGGCTCGCCGGAACTGGGCTTCAATACCAATATTACATTCATTATGAGTTGTGTAGGAGCTGTCATCGGAGGCATCTTTGTCGCGGCGCTGGTCTTGCCAAAACTCTATAATGCCAGGACTATCACGATTTACGGGTATATCGGAGACCGTTTCGGGGAGCCGTCCAAGAGGGCGACTTCGGTGATGTTCCTGCTCGGGCAGCTTTTCACTTCCGGAAGCCGGCTTTTCATTGCAGCCATCGCTGTGTCGGTCATTACATTCGGAGGCATTGATTTCAGGTTCATAATGTATTCTATCATCATTCTTGGAATCATAAGCACTGTATATACCATGGCCGGCGGCATCAAGGGTCTTCTTTATATAGATGCGCTCCAGATTCTGCTGGTGGTCGGCACCGGGCTCGCCGCTCTGGGGATTATCTTCTCGAGTCTCGGGCTGGATTTGTCAGAAATCATCGAAAGGCTCCGTGGCGGGATGGTGAAGCTTCCGGCTCAGGATGCATATTCTATGGCCTCGGACGGCACATTTTCCGGATGGGGGAGTGGCAACAAACTGCAACTCATCGACCCTCGGTTCGATATCACCAAACCGTACAATCTTGCAGGGGCGCTGATTGCATACGCTATCTTCAAGTTTGCGCAGTTCTCCACTGACCATGAGTTTGTGCAGCGTCAGTTGACTTGCAAGTCAGTTAAGAATGCCGGTGTGTCGCTCGTGTATTCGCAGTTGATGTCGATTCCCATTGTGTTCGTGTTCCTTGCCATCGGCTTGCTGCTTTATGTGAAATTTACCATCGATCCTGCATCCGGGGCTGCGTCAGGATTTTTCTCTGATGCTCGGGATGTGTTCCCCCAGTACATCAAGAACTGCATTCCGGTGGGAGTGCGGGGACTTATGATTGTGGGACTTCTTGCAGCGGCTCTGTCAAGTTTCAACTCTGCGATCAACGCTATGGCAAGCAGTTTCGTCACTGACTTGTATCTTCCTATCAGGAAGGAGCGCGGACGCGAGGTCAAGGGAGATGCTTCTCAGATGAGTTCTTCCAAGAAAATGGCGGCACTTATGGGTGCAATCCTTACAGGATTCGCTATCGTGACTGCCGCGATGCAGCAGGCGAGTGGTCTCAATCTGGTGGATTTCGCGACTGGAGTGATGTGTTTCTCTTATGCCGGAATGCTTGGAGTATTCGTTGTGGCGTTATATACCAAGAGAGGCAATAATGCCAGTGTGATTGCGGCACTTGTGGCCGGACTGCTGGTGGTGTTGCTTCTTCAGCCTTATATCCTCACTCCGCTCTCTACCGCACTTCTCGGTCACGCGCTTTTCATTGCCTGGCCCTGGTGGTGTCCCATCGGCGGCGCAGTGAGCATCCTCGTGTGCCTTGCCGGCCGCAGGAAATAGTCATTTGCGGAGGGGGAGGCGGCCGGCCATGCCTTTTCCGTCGCCTTCCTTGCCGCAGTTGTTCTTACTGCAGTTGTTCTTACTGCAGCTATCCTTGCTGCAGTTATCCTTACTGCAGCTATCCTTGCCGCGACGCCGAAATTTCCCGGAGTTCTTTGGCTTGGCAGCATTAGGTTTCCCGGAATTGTGCTCGGACTCGCTTTTTTGGGGAGCCCGCGCACGTCTCCATGCGTAACTCGTTGATAATCAGCCATGTTTTTTGCAAAATGTGCTCGGACTCGCTTTTTTGGGGAGTCCGCGCACATCTCCATGCGTAACTCATTGATAATCAGCTGTGGTTTTTGCGAAATGTGCTCGGACTCGCTTTTTGGGGAGTCCGCGCACATCCCTATGCGCATCTCGTTGATAATCAGCCGTGGCTTTTGCGAAATGTGCTCGGACTCGCCTTTTGGGGGAGTCCGCGCACATCTCCATCCGCAACTCCCTGATAAT
>JAKSKQ010000023.1 GCA_024401675.1 Bacteroidales bacterium
GACATTGAATGCAACTGCGGTCTCGCTGCGGAGTCCGAGCTCCTTGTAGTTCTCAACTTTGGCCTTGGCTGCGCAGTAAACGATGAAATCAGGCTCCTGGTCGAACTCTTTCTGGTTCTGGGGACGGATGAACATGTTGGTCACGAAATGTGCCTGCCATGCCACTTCCATGATGAAACGCACTTTCATGCGGGTGTCCTTGTGGGTACCGCAGAAGCCATCGACAACATAGAGGCGTTTGCCGCTGAGCTGCCTGAGGGCTATGGCCTTGACTTCCTTCCATACCTTCACTGACATCGGATGGTTGTCGTTGGCATACTCCTCGCTGGTCCACCATACAGTATCCTTGCTGTTCTTGTCCATCACAATGTACTTGTCCTTGGGAGAACGGCCGGTATAGACGCCGGTCATGACATTGATGGCTCCCAGTTCTGTGACCTGCCCTTTGTCAAAACCTTCGAGACCGGGTTTGGTCTCTTCGTTGTAGAGCACCTCATAACTGGGGTTGTAAAGAATTTCGGGAACTTTCTTGATTCCGTACTTGCTTAAATTGATGTTTGCCATAGTATATGTAGTTTAAATCTTCATTCGCGATTTTTCGCGCGCAAAGTTACTAAATATTTAGCAAAATGCGTACCGATTTTTTAGTATATTTAATATATGGAAATACATCATTTTTGGTTACATTTGCGATTCGGAAAAAATGTGCAATTTTTCAAAACCCAACATTATATGAGCAACAATTCAAAAAACAGCAACGTCCCGGCAATAGTCGCGATGTACCTTCTTTTTTTCATGATTGCTTTCGTGACCAATTTTGCCGGTTCAATGGGAGTAATCGTGAAAAACCAGTTCCTCGGTGACAGCGAGAGCGCCAAGGCTCTTTCACAGCTTGGCTCCCTTGCAAACTTCATCGCTTATGCCTGCTTCGGAATTCCTGCAGGAATCCTTCTCAAGAGAAAAGGCTATAAATTCTCCGCCCTCACCGCAGTGGCCATAGGTCTTGCCGGTGTCGGAGTGCAGTGGATTGCCGGCCCGGCCGAGTCATTCCTCATCTATGTTGTCGGAGCATTCATCGCCGGCTTCTCAATGTGCCTGCTCAATGTAGTTGTCAACCCCATGCTCAACACCCTCGGCGGTGGCGGAAACAAGGGCAACCAGCTCATTCAGTTCGGCGGTTCATGCAACTCCATCGGAGGTACCATCGCCCCCATCCTGCTCGGTTATCTTATCGGTGGTCAGGTCGATAAGGCCAGTGTCAAGGACGCAGCTCCCGCCATGCTCATCGCCATGGCCATCTTCGCAGTGGCTTTCATCATCATCGCTCTCACCAAAATGCCCGAGCCTCATATGGAGACAGCCGAGGAAAAGGCAGCCCGCAAGGCCGGCAAGGTGCAGAAGGATCCTCACAGCCCCATGTCATTCCGTCATTTCATTCTCGGCTCCATAGCTATCTTCTTCTATGTCGGAATCGAGGTCGGAATCCCCAACACCGCCAACATCTACTACTCCAATATTGACTGGATCGGTCCCGCACTCACAGGTACGATGGTCGGAGCATATTGGTTCTGCATGATGCTCGGCCGTATCGGCGGCGGCGCAATCGGTGCCAAGGTTTCTTCCAAGACTATGCTTTCCTCCACCGCGATTGCAGCCATCATCTTCATGCTTGCCATAATCTTTGTTCCCGAATCAGCCACTGTCACAATTCTGGGCAAGGTTCTTCCCCTATCACTTGTGTTCGTGTCACTGTGCGGAATCTGCACTTCTGTGATGTGGGGTGCCATCTTCAACCTCGCAGTTGCAGGACTCGGCAAATATACGGCTACAGCTTCCGGAATCTTCATGACACTCGTCTGCGGCGGCGGCATCATCCCGTTCCTCCAGAATCTTATCGCAGACCACGCCGGTTCGCTCCAGAGCTACTGGCTCCTTATCGCCTGCCTCGCTTATCAGGTATATTATGCTCTCGCAGGCTCAAAGAATGTAAATACTGATATTCCTGTAGAATAATTGAGATTATGAAAAACGAATATGTACTCGGCATCGATGTCGGAGGACAGACCTCCAAACTCGGTGTTGTCAGCAGCCAGGGCGAAGTCATTGCCCAGTCAGTAATCAGGTCAGATACTTACGGAAGTGATTCCGCAGCATTCATAAATGCCCTCGCAGCAGCCGTCAAAGACGTTGTGGCACAAGCGGGTGTCGAAATCAAAGGCATCGGCGTGGGAGCCCCCAACGGAAACTACTACACCGGCTGTATCAAGTCCGCCCCCAACCTCGAGTGGGCCCGCACCAACGAGGTTCATCTCGCCGAAGACCTCTCCAAGGCTCTTGGCGGAATTCCCGTCACTCTCACCAATGATGCCAATGCCGCCGCAATGGGCGAGATGGCCTACGGTGTCACCAAGGGGATGAAGAATTTCATCATGATAACCCTCGGAACCGGTGTCGGAAGCGGCATCGTCATCGACGGAAAGATGGTCTATGGACACGACGGTTTTGCCGGAGAGCTCGGACACACAATCGCCATCGACGGCGGACGTCCCTGCGGCTGCGGACGCAAGGGCTGCCTTGAAGCATATTGCTCTGCGACCGGAGTGGCACGCACTGCTCTGGAGCGCCTTGCCCAGAGCGACGAGCCTTCACTTCTGAGATCAGTGGAGAAGATTTCTTCAAAGGATGTATATGACGCTGCGAAGAAAGGCGACAAGATTGCGCTCGAGATTTTCGACTACACCGGATATATTCTCGGAAAGGCAATGGCAAATTTCGTGGCGTTCAGCGCTCCCGAGGCCATCGTTCTCTTCGGAGGCCTTGCGCGCAGCAAGGAATTCCTCGATGAGCCTATCAAGCGCGGACTGAACGAGAATGTGCTCGGCCTCTGGAGGGATAAAATCAAAGTGCTCTATTCCGCCCTCAAGGAGTCCGATGCCGCCATCCTCGGCGCATCTGCACTTGCCTGGTAATCACTGTCTGTAAGGAGGGACATCCTCCGAATCTATCATATCCCTGAGAACTGCCAGCCAGTTCCCGGGGATTTTTCTTTCAGGGGAATTGAAAACAGCCTTCATTTCCTCCAGCGAATATTCTCCGTCCTTAGAGGCGACATAGTCCCTGACAAGTTTCCTCACCGCCCTGTCGGGTATGCCGCTGGAGCGGCATATATCGCAGTCAAGACAGTCCCGGGAATCGCTCTGGCCGAAATAATTGAGGAGGAAGCGGCTCCGGCATGTATCGTCTTCTGCAATATACTCCGCCATGGCCTGCATTCGGGCGTTCGAGGTCTTTTTCAGATTGGCATACAGGGACGGGTTCAGGGAAAGGTTTTTCTCATGCAGGCGGTTGTGATACAGAAGTATGACCGAAGAATTGTCCTGAGGAATATATCCTATTATATGTTTCACTGAAAGTGAGTACAGAGTCTGCCTCATTGCAGGGATTCCTGTTCCGGCGGCCTGGGCAAGTTCCCCTTCGTCCACACTCATGAATGAGGAAAATATGCCGGGGTAGTGCCTCATCAGATACTCCAGAAGGGCGGTTTCGGGGCCTTCCTCCGGCTGGGGACCGTCTGTCCCGCCGTAGAGCATCTCCCTTGTATATAATATGCGTACGCGCGTCTGGATATCGACATCCTCCACATAGGACCAGTGTCCCTGTCTTGAAATGTACTGTATTGCGTAGAAAGCCATACTTTGCGAAAGATGGAACTTGGCGCAGAAGTCCTTGAGGGAGAATTTCAGAGTCCGTCCTTCACCCTCGTCATACGGGATTCCGTACATGATATGGATGTCCTGATATATTTTTTCCATATATTCTATGGAAGGGTAGGACTGGGTCTGTATCTGGCTGAGCCGCGACAGGTCATTTTCATTCCAGAGAAGGACGGCCCAGGAGTGTTTCCCGTCCCTTCCGGCCCTTCCGGCTTCCTGGAAATACGCCTCGGGGGAGGATGGTACATCATAGTGTGCCACGAATCTTACGTCAGGCTTGTCAATGCCCATGCCGAAAGCATTAGTGCACGCCATGACACGGATTTCGCCCTTCTGCCATTTCTTCTGCCTGGACATCCTTTCGAAAGGCGTGAGACCTGCGTGATAATATGAAGCGCTGACGCCGGATGAGGACAGCAGTGCGGCGAGATTCTCGGTGGCTTTCCTGGTGCCGGCATAGACTATTCCGCTTCCAAGGGGAAGAGACTGGCATATATTCAGAATCCCGCCTATCTTGTCATCGGCCTTTCTTACCATATAAGTAAGGTTAGGCCGTTCGAAACTGCGCTTTATCAGTTTGAAAGCGTTGGCCCGTCTGTCAGTCCCCACAATGAAAGGGGAGAGCTTGTCCATTATGTCATCCGCCACTGCAGGGGTTGCCGTCGCGGTGAGGGCGATGACCGGCACGTCTGTGAGTGAACTTCTCAACTGTCCTATTCTGAGGTATTCAGGCCTGAAATCATATCCCCACTGGCTCACACAGTGGGCTTCGTCCACCACAAGGAAATTGACATTCATTTCCCTGAGGCACGCGGCGAAATGTGTCTGGCAGAAACGCTCCGGGGATACATAAAGGAACTTGAAATCGCCATAGATGGCGTTGTTCAGGGCAAGCTCGACTTCGCGGCGGCTCATGCCCATGTGAATGCAGAGAGCCTTTATGCCTCTTCTTTCCAGATTCTCCACCTGGTCTCTCATGAGAGATATCAGGGGAGTGACAACCACCGCTATGCCTTCCTTCATCATGGCAGGGATCTGGAAACAGATGGATTTGCCGCCTCCGGTCGGGAGGATGGCCAGCACGTCGTGTCCCGAGAGGGACTCCATGATGATTTCCTCCTGGGAGGGCCGGAAAGACTCGTATCCCCAGTATTCGCGAAGTATGTCCAAAGGCTCCGTCATATATTGGCAAAGGTACAAAAAAAGGATGGTTTCCTCCCCAAGAAACCATCCCGGTATATAAAACGAACTTAACATTAGACCCAGGCAGAACCTGAATCC
The DNA here is from genome assembly GCA_024401675.1 of Bacteroidales bacterium. Classification (GTDB taxonomy): domain Bacteria; phylum Bacteroidota; class Bacteroidia; order Bacteroidales; family UBA932; genus Cryptobacteroides. Next base: position 4,995 of record JAKSKQ010000023.1, read on the forward strand.
ACGCAAATATATACAAAAATTCTGATAATAAAAAAGTTTTTTGTAATTTTGCAGAACTTATTTCACTGACTATGGGGATGTTCTGGTTTTGACAGCATCTGATGTCGGACAGTAAGCACGCCGGGCGTGGGTCCCTTGCCCGTTAATCTCAGAGACCGAAAATCAGTAGGCAACTACTCTTATGCATACGCTTGCTAGTCTTTAGAAGACTCTGCATCAATCGGGGGCGCCAAGGCTGCGCCGCTGACGTATATCCCTCCCGCTTTAAGCCGGTTATGCCGGGACCAAGGGGTATCATCCAAACCGGATGCGCGGAGTAACGCCTCTGACTCTCCGCCAAGACGAAGAGGATAAGTTGAAGGATTGGGCGTCTTTCCCCGGTACGATACCGACAATCAATGGAAGAATAAGCGTGTAGAAAGCTGCCTGGTGCGGTGTTTGGACGGCGGTTCGAGTCCGCCCATCTCCACAGGAAAAAGAAAGGGCCGGCCACAGGACCGGTCCTTTTGTTTTTATCAGAAATTGCCGTTGTCCATATAGGATTCGCTCTTCTTGAAGCGGAGCAGGTCGGCGAGGGCGGCTGCATTCGCCGCTATGCGGAAACTCCAACTCTGCCATGTACCTGTAGGCACCCAGGACACTGCGATATTGAAACAGTGAAGGTCATAGGTGGCTGATATCTGAGTGGTGGTCAGTTTCATAGCCATAAGATCGACACCCGTGGACAAATTGATATTCAACTTGTCGGTAATCTTGACGTTGCCGGTCATTGAAAGGGTCTGGGTGAAACGTTTCTTCTCAAGAAGCTGGTTGTTCGAGAACTGATAACTCTTCTGATAATTGAAGGAATAACTGAAATTAAGGCTCCACGGCGAATTTGGATTCATATAGTACAGCCAGCCGCCCGGAATATACTCTCCGGTCACAGGATGATAATAGATTCGCGTGTAGGCATTTGTGGCACCGTTGGTAGTGCCGTGCGAAGATCCGTCGTCCCGCTTGCCCTTGCCGTCTCCGGAAATGGAGTAGGACAGAGAGGCGGAAGCATTGGTAAGTCTGAGAAGTCCCTGGCCTTCCTTAACTGCCCAGTGATTGTATTTGCGTCCCTGGGCATCCACTGCGTAGGGGTCGAAGTTGAGGTTTCCGCTGAGGGATACCTTGCCGAATACAGAGGTGCTGAGGGAAATTCCGATATTGCTCATCCGCAGGGAGTCAGCAAGAAAGTTGTAGGAACCGTTCAGATTGAGGTTGTCGATGAGTTTTATCTTCTTGGACCCGGTACCTGTCGTGTCGCGCAAGTCCCTGACCTTCGCTTCGAGATTGTTGCCTATGGACACACTCATCGATGCCGTCTTGCCCTTGCCGGGCACTCCGTTGAGTTGTCCGGAGTAGATGTTGTAATCGACATTTTTCTGCTGCCCGCTGACAGGGTCGAGGTAGGAGAGTGTACGCCATCCGTTGAAATACGTTCCCTTTTCAGGAGAGAAATTCGCGGAAATGGAAGGCGAAATGACATGCCGTATGGCCTGGAGTTTGTGATGCTTGCCGAAGTCGTACATTCCGTAGAGACGGGTGCTCATCGAAATGCTTCCCGAATAAGTGTGGGTGGCGCCGAAAGCGCCGAACGCCGGGCCCTTCACATCAACCACCTTCGCTCCTGTGATTTTTCCCAGCTCATCCCTTGTGTATTCGACTTCCTTGGTGGTCTGCCGGAAAAACCAGTTCATGCCGTACGAGATGGACGGAGTTACATTGATGTACTTGAAGAGGGTGAAGTTAGGCAGTCCTATCTGGAAATTGTGAGACATACCGTTCTGGAACTTGTCCCAGAAGGCGCTGTCGTGCAGATTGAATTCCTTTGCGTAGAAGTTGATCTTGTTCTGGAGGGAAGTGCTGTATCCGAGCGAGAACTTCTCATAGAATTTTTCCTTGCCGACACGGTTCTTCCTCTTGAAGGGATAGAACCGCGACACGGAGAATGACACGTTCGGAAGTGTGAAGGCATAGGAGGAGTCCCTGGAATTCTGGGAGTGCAGAGCGTTGACCGTCAGGTTGAATTTTCCGTTCCAGTTGTGACCGTAGGAAATGGATGATGATATCTGGTTTTCCAGGGCTTCGTTTACACTGCGGGCGTTGTATCTGCTATTGCCGGGCGAACTGAAGTTGACCGAAGCGGAGAATGAAGAGCCCGGATGAGCTTTGGAATCCTGTGAATGCGACCAGCGGACGGAGAAGTTGGACGACTGCTGGAAATCCGGCGACCCCTTCTCACCGAACTGGTCGTTGGAGTAGGCGAAGGAGAAATTGCCGTTGCATTTGTAATTCACTTTATATCGTGAATTGACATCAACCGACCATGAGCCGAGGGTGAATACGCTTCCGGTCAATGACAGGTCGAAATAGTCCCCGATCACGAAATACATACCCATGTCGCGCAGATAGAAACCACGTCGCTGCTCTTCGCCGAATGTAGGCATCAGGAAACCGGTGGCCCTGTCCGGACGCTTCGGCACAAAACCGAACGGCAGTCCTATGGGGAGGTGGACATCCTCTACAACCAGACCCGCCGGACCGAAAACTGTCTTCTGGCTGGGCTTCGTGACTACTTTCGCGGCGCTCAGACTGAGGTAGTAATGCGGATGCTCGCAATCGCAGACAGTATATTTTCCATGTATCACATTGATGCTCTGGTCAGGCATCATCTTGATGGTCTTTCCGTGCAGGATGCCGTCGGACTCGTTCGTGACAGCATTCTTGATGCGGCATTTCCTGGAGTTGAAGTTGTATGTGATTTCTTCCATCAGATACGACTTTCCGCCGTCCTCCATGACGGGGCGGCCCTTCACTTCTCCGGAAAGAGTGTCCAGAGTACCCCTGGCGAATACCTCCTGAGTCTGGAGATTGTATTCCATGTAGTCGGCGGTGAGTTTCATGGTGCCGTATTCGACAGTCACATCGCCGTAATAGTAAATCATCCTTTTCCCCTCGGAGAAATCTTCAATGATAGAGTCCTTCGCGGATGAGAAAGCAGGCATTTCAAGTGAACTTTTCCTCAGCAGCTCGACAGAATCGGCCTTGAATATGCTGTCGGCCCTGTGAAGGGAGTCTCTGTATGCCCTGACGCTGTCCGGAATGGCTGCGAGAGCAGTCGTATCGACATTCTTCGTGCTGCGTCCTCCACGGCCCCGACGCCGCGACTGCGCATCCAAAGGCAGCACCACAAGTGCGACGAGCAATAAGGCCGCCATCACTTTGAGTATTTTGAAGAATGTCCTGTTCACTTTTTTTGCTAAATTTGCAAACCTACAAATTTACGGTTTATTTGAATAATTACCAAAGATGGATACTGGTATTATATATTGCGCACGCGTAACACTGGCAGCTGTGGTGTTGTCCGCATTGACTTCAAACCTTGTGCACTCACGCCCCCAAGTCCCGGACAACCAACAGATACTCAGTACATTAGTTCTGGATGCAGGACATGGCGGGAAAGACCCCGGAGCTGTAAGCGCAGATGGCAGGACATTCGAAAAAAACATAGCCCTCGACATCGCCCGGCGGCTTTCGAAATCCATTCACGACAGTATTCCCGAGGTGAAAGTCGTTCTTACCAGGGCGGATGACACTTATCCGACACTGAGCCAGAGGGCTGCTGCGTGCAACCGCTGCAACGCCGACCTTTTCCTTTCGATTCACATCAATTCGGCCAAAAGGACATCCGCAAGGGGATTTTCGACACATATCCTGGGGGAGTCCGACAAAAGGGACCTGTATGCGCTGAATATGGAAATATGCAAGAGGGAGAATTCGGTGGTCTGCGATTATGAGAACTACGACCCGCAGTCGGAGGGATTCGATCCGAGAAATCCGGAGGCTTCGAGCATCATATTCTCACTCATGCAGAATGCCTATCTCGAGCAGAGCATGCTGTTCGCAGATGACATGAACAAATGTCTCGCCAGGACACCGCTCGCCCCCGGCTTCGGCACTCTTCAGGCCCCCTTCCAGCTGCTGTGGCAGACAAGTTGTCCGTCGGTTCTGGTAGAGTGCGGATTCATAAGCAATACTGAGGATCTGGAGTACCTCAGGAGCGAAAAGGGCAGACAGGAAATTGCCGATGCCCTGTTTGCCGCATTCAAAGTCTATAAAGCAAGATACGACATCTCTGTAAGCGGCAGCATTACCACCGGTGGAACCGTAGCGGAAGGACCGGCCCGTGTGGATGAAAACACCGTGAAATACGGCATACAGATAGCCTCGTCATCGAAAATGATTCCTTTGAATGACCCGTATTTCAAGGGGCTTCCAGTCGAAGTCCACAACGCAGGTGCTGTTCATAAGTATATAGTTTATCCGACCGACACATACGAAAAGTTGATAACTTCGCACAGTAGCGATGTGAAAAAATTGTTCCCGGATTCGTTTGTTGTAAAAATCACTTCAAAAGGGATTTCGTATTATAAAAAATTATCAACAATACAATAGTATCCGATTCTTTTTATAAACAATTTTTTCATCAATTTTGCCTTCCCTTTCCGGGGAGTTCAAACTTAATCTATGATGGTAGATCAAAGACATATTATGGTGTGGGATGCATGTCTCAATGTCATCAGGAATATCCTTGGTGACGAGAATCAGTTCCGTACCTGGTTCAAGCCTCTGAAGGCTGTGTCTCTGGTCGGCAATGTCATAACTCTCGAAGTTCCTTCCGAATTTTTCCGGGAATACCTTGAAACATATTATCTCGACATCCTCACCAAAGTCATCCGCAGGGAAATCAGCGGGGATGCGAAAATCATGTATAGGGTAGCGGTCGTGAAAGGACAGCCTCCTGTGGAATATCCGGCAGCCCCCGGCAGCAGGGCGGAAATCAACAAGACCATCAGCGTACCTGTTTACGCCCCGGCCACCAATCAGGGGGCCCTTGTGTATCCGGGCACTGCCACTGTCAAGGTCAAGTCATACCTTAACAGCAATTACTCCTTCGAGAATCTCGTCGAGGGGGATTGCAACAGGATGGCGGTGGGCGCCGGCAGAAGCATTGCGATGAACCCCGGAAAAACCGCCTTCAATCCGCTGTTCCTCTTCGGCGGCCCGGGTCTTGGCAAGACGCATCTCGCCCAGGCCATCGGTCTCGAAATCCAGTCCAGGAATCCGTCCTCGGTAGTGCTTTATGTACCGGCAATCCGTTTCAAGACTCAGTACATGGATGCCGCGGTCAACAACAAGATCACGGATTTCCTTGCTTTCTATATGAGGATGGACGTCCTTATTGTGGACGATATCCAGGAGCTCAATTCCCCGGGAGCGAGAGGCGCTTTCTTCAATGTGTTCAATCATCTGCACCAGAACGGGAAACAGCTGATCTTCACTTCCGACCGTCCTCCTGTGGAACTTCAGAATTTCGAGGAGAGGCTTCTCTCCAGGCTCAAATGGGGACTTTCCGTACAGCTCGAGAGGCCTGATTATCAGACCCGTCTCCAGATGCTCCGCGAAAGATGCCGCAAGGAAGGTGTGACAATCGACGATTCTGTCCTCGCTTTCCTGGCCCAGACGGTGAAGAACAACTTCCGCGAACTTGAGGGCACTCTCATCTCTTTGATCGCGAACGCCACTATTTCCCACCGCGAGGTCAATCTCGAACTGGCGGAGAAAGTGACAGGCACCATCGTCAGCGACGCCGCTCCTGAGGTTACCATCGACAAAGTCATGACGGTAACTTGCGATTATTTCGACATCAGCAGGGATGACCTTCTTTCGAAATCCCGCAGAAGACAGATTGTCCAGGCACGTCAGATTGCGATGTATATGTGCCGCACCCTCATCAAGAACCAGTCTCTCAGTGCAATCGGTTCCGAAATCGGAGGCAAGGACCACGCTACCGTCCTCCACGCCTGTTCGACGGTCGAAGATCTCATGCAGACGGACAAGGTCTTCAAGCAATATGTCACGGACATAGAAAAAATGCTGCTCGGTGTCAGGAGGTAATCCTGACATTTTTTTGTATTTTTGTGCTTGTTTTTAACACTCACGAAAATGACATCCGAAAGCGTTCTGTCAATCTTCAAGGAAATCACACGGATTCCCCGCGAAAGCGGACATGAAGAACTTATTATCGAATATCTTAAGAATTTCGCATCGGAGCACTCGCTCCCGTGCAAGGTGGATGAAGCCGGCAATGTCCTCATAAGCCGCAGCGCTTCAAAAGGCAAAGAAAATGTTCCTGCGATTGTGCTTCAGAGCCATTCAGACATGGTTTGCGAAAAAACTCCCGAAAGCAGTCACGACTTCCTGAAGGATCCCATCCGGTATGTAATCGAGAACGGTTGGATGATTGCTCCCGAGACAACACTGGGAGCCGATGACGGAATCGGCATAGCGACCAGTCTCGCCATTCTGACTGACAAGGAAATATCCTGCGGCCCGGTGGAGGCGCTGTTCACAGTGTCGGAGGAGACCGGACTTGACGGGGCAATGGCCCTCAAGAGCGGATTTTTCAGCGCCCGCACACTCATCAACCTTGATTCCGAGGACGAAGGCGAGATTTTCGTGGGATGCGCCGGAGGACTGGACACCACCGCCCAATACACTGTAAGGCACGATGACCCTGCAAAATACGCTGGAAGACAGTGGATGCGTCTGGGGATAAGCGGCTGCACCGGCGGGCACAGCGGTGACGATATCGAAAAGGGGAGGGCCAATGCCCTTCAGATTCTCGCGCGTTTCCTCTATTCCGAAAGGGCACTCTTCGGGACTCTCAGCATCCTAGAAGGCGGCGGCAAGCGCAATGCCATCGCACGAGATGCGTATGCGATAGTGGATACCGACGATCCTGACGGACTCTATGCGGCATTCGACACATATTCGGCAGCCGCAAAACACTGTCACATCAATTCCGACCCGTCGATGGAATTCACATTCTCCTTCGTAGAGAGAGTGGATGACATCATGAGTTCGGATGACGCCGACAATATCATAGCCGCCCTTGCACAGTCGCCGCACGGAGTTCTGGCGATGAGCAGTGAAATTGAAAATTTCGTGGAGACCAGCACCAATCTGGCATCCATAAAGAAGACAGGCCCGGATACATACAGAGTCGGTACAAGCCAGAGAAGTTGCATCGAATCAAGCCGCAGGGAAGCAGGCAGGAAAGTCGCCGGCAACTTTGCGTCCTACGGCTTTGAAGTCGCCCACGAGAGTGAGTATCCCGGCTGGGCCCCCTCCCGGAATTCGGCAATCAGGGATGCCTGCGTCGAGGCTTACCGTACTCTGTTCCATACGGAGCCCAAGGTCCGTGCAATTCACGCAGGGTTGGAATGCGGCCTTTTCACCGAGGTTTATCCTGACCTGGACATGATCAGTATCGGCCCCACTCTCCGCGGTGTCCACGCACCCGGCGAAAGGCTTGACCTGGCCTCCCTCGACAAGTTCGTGGAACTGATTACATATCTAATTGAAAACTTTAAATAACAGAAGATAATGTCAATAAAAATAGCACCTTCGGTTCTTTCGGCAGATTTTCTGCACCTTGAGAAAGACATCAAAATGCTCAATGAAAACGCCGACCTCATCCACCTTGATGTGATGGACGGCACTTTCGTCCCGAATATCTCTTTCGGATTCCCGGTCGCCGAGGCCATACTCAAAATCAGTACAATCCCTGTGGATGCGCATCTTATGATTGTCCATCCCGAAAAATATGTAGAGAGGTTTGCAAAAGCCGGATGCGAGATGATAAGTTTCCATCTCGAGGCTGTCGATGATCCTTCCCCCATACTCGCCCAGATTCATAAATGCGGCTGCAAGGCCGGACTCGTCGTCAATCCGGACATCCCGGTCGAGGGCCTTTTCCCTCATCTGAAGGAATGTGACTTCATACTCATCATGTCGGTGTTCGCAGGTTTCGGCGGCCAGAAGTTCATCGAGACCACCTACGGAAAGATAGCCGCACTCAAGGCCGAGATGAAGCGTCAGGGTGTGGAAATTCCAATCGAAGTCGATGGGGGAGTCGGGGAAAGCAATGCTGCGAAACTTATCGGGACAGGCGCCGAAATCCTCGTGGCGGGAAGCGCTGTGTTCAAGGCTCAGAACCCGGCTTTGATGATATCCTCGCTGCGCAATCCCGAGAGGTAATCCTTTGCCACCGACTGTCTTCCCGCCGCAGAGAACAGCCTCGGGAAGTATTCAAAGAAATAATTCAGATAATCATCAAGAAGTGCCGAAGTATCAATATCTTCAGCACTTTTTATTTCGAGAGCCACTGATGTCGGAGACGGTATGTCTGAAGGAAAGTCGGTCTCATTCACATTAAGTCCGATTCCGATTACAGTACGGCTGAGAGAATCCCCGGTGAACTGGTTCCGGATAAGTATCCCGGCTATTTTCCCATGAGTCGTAAGGATGTCGTTGGGATATTTTATCATAGGTTCTATCCCGAAACGGGACTTCAGAAATTCCCTGACAGTCACGGGGACGAGGCGGCTGATGGATGCCGATTCGCTTGCAGGAAGATTCCTGCCGTACTGCGAGCCCATCGGGACACATATCGAGAAAGTGAGATTCTTTCCTCTGGCGCTGTGCCAGAGGTGGTCTCCCTGCCCCTTGCCGCCGCTCTGGCAGAGTGATGCTATAACCCGTGGGATCCCGTCGCTTATGCAGAGCGATTCGGCATCATTATTGGTAGATACCGTCTCGTCTTTCCATATAAGTGAGAAAGAATTCTGCATATTGCGATTTTTAAGTATATTTGTAAGATTTTAACAAAGATAATAAAAATGAGTGAATCAACAGTCAAAGTCATAGCCGAAGCGATGCTTGAAAAGAAGGGCAAGGATGTCGTATCCCTCGACCTCAGGCCGATAGGCACGGCCATTGCCGACTGGTTTGTGGTATGCAATGCGGATTCCACCACCAATGTCAATGCGATAGCCGACAACATAGAAGAAAAGATGATTGAAAAATGTTCCCGCAAGGTGGTCAGGAGCCAGGGGAGGGAGCACTGCCTCTGGATAATTCTTGACTACACCGATATAGCGGCGCACATTTTCCAGACAGAATACCGGAATTTCTACAGACTTGAGAACCTGTGGGCCGATGCCGACAAAAAGGAATACAAGGATGAGCAAGAATAACAAGAAAAAGAACAAGCAGAAAGTGATCCGCCTGAATATCGGCTGGATCTATATTGTGATATTCGCCATCATCGCCTTCTGGATTTTCAGAGGCAATGAAAATGCCAACCCCCAGAAAATCGAATGGGAGGATGTCGTGTCCATGGCTTCTCAAGGCGACATCAAGGAAATCACTTTCATACGCAACGATTTCGAAGGCCGAATGACCATCAAACCGGACAGGCTCGAGAAATACGCCTCATATTTCGGAGGCGAAGTCCCCGGAAAATCCCCGCATTTCATCTTCCTTGTATCAGGTTCTTTCAATGCCGAGGAAATGTTCGGAGAGTTGAATGCCGCCCTCTCTGAAGGAGAAAGATTCAGAGTCGTGATTGAAAACAACGACAAAATCTGGGGCAAGACCCTCGAATGGATTCTTTTCCCTGTCCTTATGATACTGATGTGGGTGTGGATGTTCCGCGGAATAGGCAAGGGAGGCCCTCAGGGCGGTCCCGGAGGCGGAATATTCAGCACAGGCAAGAGCACGGCCAACCTCGCCGAGAAAGGCAGCGTGAATGTCACATTCAAGGATGTCGCCGGGCTCTACGGAGCGAAGGAAGAGGTCATGGAAATAGTCGATTTCCTCAAGAACCCCAAGAAATACACTGCCCTCGGCGCCAAGATTCCCAAGGGAGCCCTTCTTGTAGGCCCTCCGGGTACGGGTAAGACCTTGCTCGCCAAGGCTGTGGCAGGAGAGGCCAATGTGCCTTTCTTCTCAATCAGCGGCTCAGATTTTGTGGAAATGTTCGTGGGCGTGGGTGCATCGAGAGTCCGCGACCTCTTCAGGCAGGCAAAGGAAAAAGCTCCCTGCATAGTGTTCATAGACGAAATCGACGCTGTGGGAAGGGCCAGAGGCAAGAATGCCGGATTCTCCGGAAATGATGAGAGGGAAAACACTCTGAATCAGCTTCTTACCGAAATGGACGGCTTCGCCAGCAACAGCGGCGTCATCATTCTTGCAGCCACCAACAGAGTAGATATCCTCGACAAGGCCCTCATGAGGGCCGGCCGTTTCGACCGTCAGATACATGTCGAACTTCCCGAACTCAAGGAGAGAATCGAGATTTTCAAGGTTCATACTGCGAAGCTCAAACTTGCTCCGGACTTCGACCTCGAATTCGTGGCAAAGCATACCCCCGGTTTCAGCGGGGCGGATATTGCGAATGCCTGCAACGAGGCCGCTCTCACCGCTGCCAGGCGAGGTAAGGCCGAGGTTGACCGTCAGGACTTCCTCGATGCCGTGGACCGAATAATAGGCGGTATCGAGCGCAAGGGGAAAATCATCACCAAGGAAGAGAAAGTGAGCATCGCCCACCACGAAAGCGGACACGCCAGTGTGAGTTGGGTTCTGCCCCACGCGACTCCTCTGTTCAAGGTGACAATCGTTCCGCGCGGACAGGCTCTCGGCGCAGCCTGGTATCTTCCCGAAGAGCGCCAGCTCACGACCAAAGCGCAGATGCTCGACGAAATGACTTCTCTCGTGGCAGGCAGAACAGCCGAGGAAATCATAAATGGAGAGCCTTCCACCGGCGCTCTGAATGATCTTGAAAGGCTTACCCAGATGGCTTATGCAATGGTCACATACTACGGCATGAGCGACAAGGTCGGCACTCTTTCATACTATGACAGCACCGGCTCGAAGGGATTCGAATTCCAGAAACCATATTCCGAGACAACTGCAAAACTCATCGATGACGAAGTCAAGAAACTTGTCTCGGATGTCCATGACCGTGCCCGGAAGATTCTGACGCAGTATGATGCACAGTTCCGCGAGGTTGCGGCCCTTCTCCTCGAGAAGGAAGTCATTTTCGCAGATGACATGGAGCGTATTTTCGGTCCAAGGACTCAGTACGGAGCACCGGCTCCTGAAGCCCCGGACCAGCAGCAAACAACACAGCAGTAATGAAAAATCTCCTCAAAAGAACAGCGACGGCACTTGTATTTGCCGCACTGATGATAGGATGCATTCTTTGGTGCAAATGGAGTTTTGCGATCCTCTTCTCGGTCATTGTGGCCATAGCCACCTTCGAGTTTCTGAGACTGACAATGGGGAAGTCATATCTTGCCTGCCAGGTGCTCACCATCATAAATGCAGTTCTCATATTCCTCGTCGTATTCCTTTTCAGGGCGAATCCGAATAACCTGTTACAGCACGTGGGTGAGTCTGCCGACTCGCTGGTGATTGTACCTTTGATATTGGGCCTCGTGACCATTTCCCTTCCGCTTTTCCATAAGGACCGGAAAGATTTCAAGAATACCGCCGCCCTGCTGTACTCCCTGCTTTACATAGCACTTCCTTTTTCGATTCTGAACTTCGGAGTTTTCGATTTCAACATTTTCAATGAGAGCCCATACAGCGGAACTCTGCTTCTGGGTATGTTCATCATGGTTTGGGCCTCCGATGTCGGCGCATATACATTCGGGATGCTGCTCGGCCAGAAATATGGTCCGAAACTCTGCCCCGACGTATCCCCGCACAAGAGTTGGATCGGATTCTGGGGCGGGCTTGTCTTCACAGTGGCTGCCGCATTCATTATCAGAAGGATAGGCTGGTTCGAGGCAAATGTACTTCATACCGCAATTTTTGCTGTTGTTGTCCATGTCACAGGCGTTCTCGGGGATCTCATCGAATCAATGTGGAAGCGCAACGCAGGAGTGAAGGATTCCGGTAATTGCATACCCGGCCACGGAGGCATGATGGACAGATTCGACAGCGCCATGATAGCCATACCTTCAGGCATCATTTATCTTTTTCTAGCTAACATTCTTTAACCTTATATGAAAAAAATCAATATCCACAGAGACGGATACAAGACTATTTTCTTCGTATGGCTGTTCTGCCTTGTTTCGGCTGCCGTTCTTGTATGGATACATTGTCCCAAAGCCGTCTGGATTCCCGTGGCCGTGCTGCTGTTCGGACTGGCCGTGTTCATCGCCTATTTTTTCAGAGTGCCCAAAAGGGAAATAAATGTCACAGAGGGTGACATCACTTCAGTCGCCGACGGCAAGGTTGTCATTGCCGAAAAAGTATTTGAAGATGAATATCTCCACTCAGAGTGTATCCAGGTTTCCATATTCATGGATTTCTTCGACGTGCATGTGAATTTCTGGCCTGTAACAGGCAAGGTGACATACTATAAGTATCACCCCGGAAGATATCTTCTTGCTTTCATGCCGAAGGCATCCGAGCTCAATGAGCACTCGTCAATCGCTGTGAAAAGCGAGCATGGCGAAGTTTTCTTCCGCCAGATTGCCGGAACCTTTGCAAGGCGCATAGAGACCTACGGCACTGTAGGGGAGAATGTCACAAAGGGACGCCAATGCGGCATCATCAAATTCGGTTCCAGAATCGATATGTTCCTTCCCATTGATGTGAAGTTGGATGTCGAAGTTGGCGACGAGGTCTCAGCTTGTGAGACCGTCATTGCTCATTTTCAATAAGTTCGAGAAGTTTTCCTACGGCCTCGTCCTGCGGTATATGCTTGAGGACGGGGTCTTTTTTATGATATATGGTGACCTTTCCGCCACCTTCTCCGACATATCCCCAGTCAGCGTCTGCCATCTCGCCGGGGCCGTTGACTATGCAGCCCATCACGGCTATTACCATTCCGTGCAGATGTGATGTGGCTGCCTTGACCTTTTCAAAGGCATCCTGAAGGTCGTACATGGTCCTTCCGCATCCCGGGCAGGCGACATATTCAGGCCTGTAGAAACGTCTCCTGCAGGCTTGCAGCAGCTCATCGGAGAAATAGTCGCTTTCAGGGAAATCCACTATCGACACGCTGTCAATCTCCTTGTCCAGCAGGCGTCTGCCCCAATCGCAGGCATAGTCCATGAGAAGTTCGTCGCGGGAAGAATATCCGCTGTAAACGGCATTGACATGACCGTTCTCGACGGTGAATGAAGAGAGGGAACTTCTGCGAAGGCCCCTATAGCGCTGAGCAAGGTAAGTTGCCGACTCCAATTCGGCAACAGGATCTTCGGTAAGGGACACCCGTACAGTGTCGCCGATGCCTTCTGAGAGAAGGGTCGAGATGCCGACTGCAGACTTGATCCTGCCGGCATCACCGTTGCCGGCCTCAGTGACTCCGAGATGGAGAGGGAAGTCGATACCGGAGCTTTCCATCTCCTTTACAAGCTTCCTGTAGGCATCCACCATCACCAGAGTGTTGCTGGCTTTGAGGGAGACTACAACATCATGGAAATCATTGTCGATACACAGCTTCATCCATTCCATTGCGGCCTTGCACATTCCTTCGGAGGTATTGCCGTAGAGGGAGGTGATTCTCTCGCCGAGGGAACCGTGATTGATTCCTATGCGGATGGCTGTGCCGTGCTGTTTGCAGACTTCCAGCAGTCTTGAGAGGGAACTGACAGCCATATCGTGGTTCTTGTGGAAATTGCCGGGGTTGATGCGCACCTTCTCCACCACAGCGGCCGCAGCAATTGCCACTTCGCTGGAAAAGTGGACGTCAGCCACAAGGGGAGTGTCAATCCCCTCCGAGCGGAGCTGCTGCCTGATTGAGGCGAGGGCTTCCACATCCTTCAGTGTCGGGACTGTAAGTCTTATCATCTGCGCACCACAGGCGACCATTTGCCTGCACTGCCGCAGGGAAGCCTCGACATCGGTGGTGTGCGTATTGCACATTGTCTGAACCACTATGGGATTATTGCCGCCCAGAGGAAGGCGACCGCCAATCATCACTGTTCTCGATATCATATTGCTTGTAATTTTTTTCATAATAGTCCCTGGCTTCCGCTTTCAGGACTTTGTTGGTCTTTCCGTTCCTTCTTGAAAGCTGGACATGGATGCCGAGGGTGACGCTTATATTGATGGGATACGCGTACCTGTAATAATAATGGCTGTAGAAGTCCGGCTGATACAACTCATTGAAGGAATGCATGTAATTGGCCATCAGATGGATTTCGATGGGGTCGAAGCAGAATCCGAGACCGATGGAGCCCTTGGCACCGTAGTCGAAACGCTTGTCCTTTGGATGGAAGGAGTGTTTCAGCGAATCGGCCACATACGGTCCGAAGCGTTCTATGGACATCCTGTAGCCGGCATAGAGACCGGCATTGACCATAAGTTTCATTTTCCAGAAGTCAATGTGGAAATGTGACAGGAGGCTGGCATCAACAGTCTTTATCGACGCTTCGTTTGCATCCATCACGCTGCCCAAATATCCGCTTTCCTCTTCTTTCTTGAATTTGTAGCCCTGCTCGGTGTAGAAAAGTCCGGCTTGCCAGCCGAAATAAGGCATATAGCCGAACATCTTGCAGTAATGAGTGAATACAACTGCGATGTTCGGTTTGCTGAATCTCATATCCTGCTCGAATGACGGATTGAAGTACCCGAGTGAAACCCCGGCACCGGCCTGCACTCCAAGCATGGAGTAGTCGTTGATGAGTTTCTTGTTCTTGGTGGTCACTCCGTCCAGATACGCCCTGGTGACCTTGACTGTGTCTCCTTCAAGAATCAGGGTGTCCAGAACTTCATCAATGTCATACTTCTGGGCATTGAGGGCGAAGGGAACAGCCATCAGAACAAAAATGGCGGCAAGACGCAATATTTTTGTGGATTTACCCGTCATTTGAACATTTCTTTTACGTTGATGACCTGCTCGACCTCACTTGAGGGAGGAATATCGATGAACACTCCCTTGCTGCCTTCCGAACTGTAGAGACGGACCTTCTCCGGCTGCTTCTTCTCAAACAGGTTGCCTATGTCGATAATGCCGTTGCCGTTGCGGTCCTCGGTGATTCTGATACAGTATTTCCCTTCTGTCAGGTAAGGGAACTTGAGGAGGGAAGGAGAATTGATATTGTAACTTCTCAGGACTTTGGATTTCTTCTCGTCGAGAAGGTCCACGATTATCTGACAATCGACTTCCTGCAGGTCCACACTCAGAAGGCTGGCCTTCTCATCATTCGGAAGAGTGACCTTGACTTCCAGGGAATCGTTGTAGAAGCCGTTGATATCCCTGAACTCGCGTGCGGGAACCTTGAGATAGTACTCGAAGCCGGGTCGGAATTCCTCGTTGGGACGTATGGTGAACTTCCTGATGTCCGTGGAGTCGGGAGTCACAGTGAACTTCATCTTGCTCTCCTGCTGGCGGGGGTTGATGGAGCGGAGAGTCATCTTGTCGAAACCCTTGCTGATCAGAGGATAGTTGAAAGACATCACGAAACCGTACTGCTCCACCAGCTCCGGCTTCGCTTCCAGAGTGAAGACGGCGGTCGTATCCTCTTTCTTGATTTCCCGTTTGGTGTTCCGCAGCGCATTGGCACTCAGTTCCTTCGGGATGGCAAGTTTGACAACCTCCATAGTGGGGACAAGTTGTCCGAGCGTATCTGTCTTGTGGTATTTGATGTTGAGATACAAGGTGTCGGGCATCTTCCCCTGATTGTCGATCCATATCTCCATGGAATCCCTGACATTGTTCATCTGGGTGATGAGTTTGTCGTGGGGGACACCCTTGATCCACATGGTGTCGATAATCACGTCAGTGGCAAGGAAACTCACAAATGCGGCCCGGAAAGATGTCCTGCCGTGGTTCTTTATCATCTGGCGGGTGGACTTGCCCTTGTACATCCTAAGTTCGTATTCGCTGGCCCTGGACTGGCATCCTACCGTATCCTTCATATCATATTTCCTGAGTTCCTTGAGACTGTCGGAAACCATCGTCACGGGCTGTACCAGAGTGTCGCAGAAAGCGATGAGATCGACATCCGGATCATAAATATTGTCATTCTGCGAATCCATTATCGCATACAGACGGTACAGGGTGTCCTGAATGTTTCTGAGCACGAACCAGCCCCATTCATCGGTCTTTATCGCAGCATCCGGACGGTGCAGGAAAAGGGCCGAGTCCCTGTGGTCCTTGTACAGCATGACAGTCGCGCCCTTCACCGGCATCAGAGTATTGTTGTCGAGCACGGTGCCTGTCATCATCATGGAATCGATATGTTCTCCGGTGGAGAAAACCTGGGTGTAGCCCTGGAACATGTTGCCTTCGTTGTTGTCCCCGATTGCCTCGGTCAGGTCGAGCACATAGGTCTTGTTGGAATCGAGATCGACCGGGAAGGTGACAATCACGCTCTTCCCTTTGATCTTGGTCTGTACACGTTTGCTCAGGGGAGGTGAGAGGAACACGTTTTCCTTGTTCTTCACCACAACATATTCATTGAATGTGAACTGGAACTTGGCCCCGCTCACCGGGACACAGACGACTCCTTGAGACGGTGTGGTGCCTACAAGAACGGGAGGTATGGTGTCTTTGGGTCCTCCGGTGGGCGGAGTGGTAGTGTTCGCACAGGAAGGCGAGAAAAGGGCCGAAAGTACAGTGACGGCTATCGGAACCACCGGAAGAAGAGTTATGAATTTTCTGGAAAGCATATATGTCACAATTCAATGCGCGAAACTGTCTTCACGCCTTCGATTTTACTTAGTTTGCGTATCAGTTTGTCCAGGTCGGAGGTGTCTCCCACGAAGAGGTCGATTTCTCCTTCGAAAACTCCGTTGTCCGCGATGAAGTTGAGTCTCTTCATGCTGATACTCATCACAAGGGATATGTAGCGGCTTATTTCATTGAGCATTCCCATCCTGTCAACACCCTTGATGCATATCCTTACAAGGAAGGATTCGCCACAAGTGAGGTCTTTCCAGCTGACACTGACAAGGGACTTTCCGTTGCCGGTCGCCAGACGTCCTGCTTGAGGGCATGATTTCTTATGTACAATGACAGAGCCGTCGCTCTGTTTGAAGCCGAGGATGAAGTCTCCGGGAATGGGTTTGCAGCAGTCGGCTATCTGATAGGATTCCCCGGGACTTGATTCAGGCGCTGATTTCTTTTTGCCGAAAAGATGGATGAAGTTCCCGAGCACTGTCGGGGATTCTTTTCTGACTGAATCCTTTTCCTGAGGTTTTTCATCCTCCCGGTGCTCGTGAAGCCATTCGTTCACCGTACCGCGTGCTTTTCTGGTCTTCAGGAAGTCCAGCCATTCAATATTCGGTGTCTGGTTCTGGGCAGTGATGATTTCTACCTGGTCTCCGCTGGAAAGGGGAGTGGAAAGAGGAACAAGTTTCATGTTCACTTTGCCAGCCACGGCGGAGAGCCCTATTTCGGAATGTATCTGGAAGGCGAAATCCAGGACGGTGGCGTCCTTGGCAATCCTCACCTGATCCCCTTTGGGAGTGAATACTATTATTTCCGTCTGAGTCAGGTCATTGTGGATAATTTCCAGAAGTTCCATCGCATTGACATTGGCGGAATTGTCGAGTACCTCCCTGACTTTCTCAAGCCACCTGTCCATCTCGCTCCCTTCGCCTATGCCGTTGCGCTTGTAGCTCCAGTGAGCGGCAATGCCCTTTTCGGCTATGTCGTCCATCCTGCGGCTGCGTATCTGCACCTCGACCCATATGCCTGAGTTGCTCATGAGGGTGCAGTGAAGGGCTTCATAACCGTTGCTCTTGGGGTGTGCGACCCAATCTCTGAAGCGGTCTTCCTTCCCGGAATAAATCGAAGTGATGATGGAATATATCTGGAAGCACTGGTTGCGCTCTTCCGCGACGGTGCTGCCAGGAAGGGGATCGAATACTATCCTGACCGCATAGAGGTCGTAGATTTCCTCGAAATCCACTCCCTTGTTCTTCATCTTGTTCCAGATGCTGTAAGGGGTCTTGACCCTCTTGAGTATCTTGTATGTGAACCCCTCGGCGGTAATCGCATCGCAGATGGGAACCACGAAATCATCGATTTCACGCTG
>JAKSKQ010000024.1 GCA_024401675.1 Bacteroidales bacterium
GAAAGCCACATAGCCCCACATCTCCGTCCTATTGCGCACCACTGGCTCATACTTCACGGACGCTATGTCTGCACGGCGCGCAATCCCAAGTGCGGCACCTGCGGAATGCAGCATTTCTGCAAATATTACAAAAACTGCAATAAATGAAACATTTACTTGTCAATTCAGCCATTGTGTTGGCAGCAACCGTCGCTGTCATCTCTTGTACCACGGAAAATTCCGGCATCAGGAATACCTCACAACACAAATATGCCTCCGAGGGTTACGAGTATTTCCATACCCCCTACCCCGAGAGCATAGCCATATATGACACTCCGGCTCCCTCGGGCTACAAAGTGACCAATCTCTGGCATATAGGACGCCACGGTTCCCGCCGTCCGGCAGGAAAAGGTGAGACAACAAGGGCGTTGAAAGTTTTCGATGCCGCAGCCCGGGCCGGACTGCTCACCGATGAAGGAAAGGCCCTGCATGCAGACATCTTAAGAATGAGAGATGAGTTCGATGGGGAAATCGGAGAACTGTCCGCACGCGGAGGCCGCGAACATCAGGCCATAGCCGCCCGCATTGTAAAGAGATACCCCTCACTCTTCAAGGGCCGGAACAAGAAGATACACGCCGTATCATCCAATTCCACAAGGGTCATAGCCAGTATGTGCAACTTCTGCAATGTATTCAAAAGCGGAAACACAAGTTTCGACTACACCTTCGTGACCGGAGATAAATGGCGGAGATACGTCAGCAGGAGCGACGGTTCGGATTCCATCTATGTCTACTACAGAGGACTGCGGAATAAATATCTCGAAGCCTCTCTTTCCCCCGGGACCTTCGCCTCGAAATACTTCACCGACCCATCTGCGGTGGAACAACTTTCGGATTGCCCGATGTGGGAATGCGTGTACAGGATATTCGCTCTCGGCACTCTCTGCCACTGCAATGACCTCTCGGACATAGACCTCTGCAAGTATTTGGAGAAGGATGATATGGAAACCTGCTACAAGGCCTGTGCATCCTGCTTTTACTGTCAGAGCGGACTTTCCGACAAATGGGCGCAGTCCAGACGTCTCGACGCAAAGGTCCTTTCTGATGACATACTCACATACGGCGATTCTGTGGCGGAAGGTTCAGCCGAATATGTGTGCGACCTTCATTTCAGCCACGACACGGGCATAGCTGCACTTCTCGCCCTTTTGGGAGTGGACGGATTCGACAAGAGCCTGACTTTCGATCAGGCTCTGGAATGGGATGCCAGCAAATATATCTGCATGGCCTTCAATTTCGATGTGATTTTCTATCGCAACAGAAAAGGCGATACTCTTGTGAAATTCCTGCGCAACGAGGAGGAAACTTTCATAGCCGCCCTCACACCGGCAGAGGGTCCCTACTACCGGTGGAGCGACGTCCGTGATTATCTGGCGAACTGAGCCTTGAGCAGTTCGATTTTCTCATCTGCATCAGGGCCGCAGGCGCCGAAATAGAATTTGATTTTGGGCTCTGTTCCTGACGGACGGACTGAAACTTTGTCCCCCGCCTGGCTGAAGAACTGAAGCACATTGGACTTGGGAAGCCCTGTCTTTTCAGGTTCGTTGTAGTCGATGACCTTGACAACCGGGCTGCCTGCAAGGGCCTTGGGAGGGTTCTGCCTGTAACCGGTCATCATGGCTGCGATTTCCTCGACACCGCTCTTTCCCTTGCGCACTACTGACACAAGTCCCTCGCGATAATAACCGTACTTGGCATAGACTTCCTGAAGAATATCCCAGAATGTCTTGCCCTGAGCAGCAGCCCATGCACAGCATTCCGCAGTCATGGAGCAGGCGATTGGAGCATCCTTGTCGCGGACGAACTCGCCCACATTGAAACCGTAGCTTTCCTCGCCGCCGCAGATGAACTCGCCCTTGCCTTCGTTGCGGCCGACAATCTCAGCAATGTACTTGAATCCTGTGAGTACATCATATACCTTGACACCGAAACTCCTGCAGATGGCAGTGATGAGTTCTGTGGTCACGATAGTCTTGACGACATACTTGGTGGAATCGAGTTTTCCGAGTTCCTTCCAGCGGGTAAGAATGTAGTAAGTGAGCACAGAAGCGGTCTGGTTGCCGTTGAGAAGGACAATCTTTCCGTCAGAGTTCCTTACCGCGATACCCATACGGTCGGCATCGGGGTCTGTGGCCATCACTATGTCGGCCCCTTCCCTCTCGGCAACTTCGATTGCCATCTTCAGAGCTGAAGGTTCCTCCGGATTGGGGGAATATACAGTAGGGAAATTGCCGTCGCTTACGTCCTGCTCCGGTACATGAAGGATATTCTTGAAGCCTAGCCTTTCAAGGGTGGCGGGCACAATGCGGACACCGGTTCCGTGAAGAGGAGTGTAAACAATCTTTATGTCATTGTGTGCGGCACGTTCCTTCGGGCTGAGCATAAGGGAATTGAGGTCACGGATATAGCACTCGTCCACCTCCGCGCCCATGAGCTCGATCTTCCCGGCACCTTCTCCCGGAATGAACTTCACCTCGGAAGGGTCGGAAATGGCATTGACTTCGGAGACGATATCCTTGTCAACAGGAGATGTGATCTGGCCGCCGTCGCTCCAGAACACCTTGTAGCCATTGTATTCCTTGGGGTTGTGGGAAGCGGTCACCATAACTCCGGCGGTCGCCTTCTTCAAGCGGATGGAATAACTCAGCTCCGGGGTGGGACGGATACCGTCGAAAAGGTACACATGGATTCCGTTGGCGGACAGCACATCGGCAGTGATGCGGGCGAACTCGTCGCTGTGATTGCGGCTGTCGAAAGAAATGCAGACACTGACATCATCAGAGGTGACTTTCTTGCGGATATAATTTGCAAGTCCCTGAGTCGCCATCCCCACAGTGTATTTGTTCATCCTGTTGGTTCCGACCCCGAGGAGACCGCGGAGTCCGCCGGTGCCGAATTCAAGATTGCGGTAGAAAGCATCCTCAAGGGCTGTTTCGTCGCGAGAGTCGATAAGCGCGCGAACACTTTCGCGTGTAGCGGCGTCATAGGCTTCGGACAGCCAGCTCTGCGCCACTTCTTTATAGTTTCTCTGCATGATGATATTGGTTTTAATGTTTAGAATGTGAATTTCACAATAGCTTGGAGGCGGTTGTTATATACCCAGTGAAGGTCGGTCCGGGCAACTTTGCGGGCTCCGGATTTGCCGTACTGGGCGGCGGTCATCATATATTCGAGACCGATCTGGAACTTGCCGATATTGTAGAGCACTTCAGGCTGGATACGGTACATGCTGCAAATCTTGTCGGCGCTGTTCTTGCACCAGAAAGATTTGGCATCCTTCCCGTCGGAACCGTACACCTCCACCGGCAGGACATCCTGAAGAGTGCCGAGATTGCGGGTGTACGCAATAAGGAACTGCGGAGTCCAGTCACCAAGTTTGAACGAGTTGGTCATCCAGACGGAAACAGTCTGGGTCGGTGTGTATTTGAAACTGCCGTCCTTGAGAACTTCGCTTACACCGTAACCGCCTATGAAGTTCATATGAGAGCCGTCCTGGGTGTATGTAGCCTTCGCCTTGAGTGTCCAGGGACCGGCGCCGGTCTGCCCGTAAATGAAGGCATTGAATGTGGTCAGGTAGTCTGAAACCTTGTTGAGCGCCTTTCCCTCGGAACTGTAGGCATAGCGGCGGGGCTTGATGGTCACGGCAGTACCTCCAATCTTGAAGGCGTGGCGTCCGCTCTTGAAATTGAATCCGACATAGGCCTCGGGAGTGCAGCCGTACATAATGTAATTGGCGCTGGCTCCTTCGGGACCTGTGCTGGTGTATTGCATCTGCCAGATGGCGGCTACTTCAAAATTCCAGCTCTTTGCTATCTTCAGGTTGAAATTAACCTGGGGACTGCGGCCGAACGCACCGAAAGGGGCACCGCTTTCAAGAGAAAATACATCGGGAATGTCAACTGCCATCGGATGCCATGCCTGACCGATTTTCCAAGTGCGGGAGCCCTTGCCTATAGTGGCATAAGCCTGACGCAGACGAAGTTGCGCGGTACCTGTCCTGCCGGAGATTCCGGCGTAGAAATCTGCCTCGATTTTGCCACCGATATGGTATCCCTTGAACTCGGGAGCGGTGATATCCAGTCCGAGGCGGGAAGTCAGAGCCGCATAGCGGAATGAGGGAACCCCGTTGATGTCAGTGCCGTCGGCTGCAAGTGAGATATCCTTCGGCATATAATAGTAAAGGTCTTCGGTACCGGCTGAACTTTCGCGGGTATCATAGGCGAAATATGTGCGGACAAATCCGTACCACTTCAGGACAGGCTTCTCGGAAGCCGCTTTTTCCTGTGCAAAAGCACTGGCGCAGAGCGCCAGTGCCGCAATAGTCATTATGATTTTCTTCATGTCCTTAACTTATGCGAACGGGAAGAATTTGGTCACCCAGAAGAATCCGAGTACTAGTCCGATGATGCCAATGATGAGGCCGACCTTGGTCATATCCTTTGTCTCGACAAGACCGGTTGACGCTGCGATGGCATTGGGAGGAGTGGAAATAGGAAGGCACATTGCGACTGAAGCGCATACTGCCACGAATACTGCAAGTCCCTGCTGACCGCCCCAGGCGAGGAAAGCATCGGCATTGCCGCTCTGAAGAAGACCGTTGCCCATGGCAATCATGATGGGGATGAGGAGGGCTGCAGTGGCGCTGTTGCTGATGAAGTTGCTGAGCAGATAGCAGATGAGACCCGCTACTATGAATACCACAAGGATGCTCATTGCACTGAAGTTGATGGACTCGATCATGGCCTTTGCGAGGCCGGTGCCTGAGAGGGCATATCCGAGTGCGAAACCGCCGGCTACCAACCAGAGCACTTCCCAGTTGATTTCCTTGATATCATTCTTGCCGAACACTCCTGTCGCCGTATAGACTACCAGAGGAATGAGGGCCACGATGTTGGAACTGATGCCGTGGAGCTGCTCGGTCATCCAGAGGATGATTGTGAGTCCGAAGGTAATCCAGGCAACATAGTCCTTATATGTCTTTACATGCTCGTCCTTCTTGATTTCGAGAACGATTTCCTTGGCCTTGAAAGGATAGAGCACCAGAAGGAGCACCCAGGCGAGAAGAATCATAACCACAACATAAGGAATCATCCTGAAAGCCCAGTCTGCGAAACCTATTGTAATTCCGATATTATCCAGATTGCCGACTGCAGTGGCATTGGGAGGGGTTCCGATAGGGGTTCCTATGCCTCCGATGTTGGCAGCGATGGGAATCGCGAGAGCGATGCCGATTTTTCCCTTTTTGTCAGAGTCGGGAAGTGACGCGAACACGGGAGCGAGGAAAGCGAGGAACATGGCGGCAGTGGCTGTGTTGCTCATGAACATAGAGAAGATGGCAATCACAATCAGCACGCCGAGAAGCACGAACTTGGGCTTCTTGCCGAAAGGCTTGAGGAGGATGCGGGCCATAGTGACGTCCATACCATACTTGGCAGCCACGATGGCAAGCACGAATCCGCCGAGGAACAGCATTACGACAGGGTCGGCGAAACTCCTCATGAGTTCCTTCATCGGGACGAACTGGCTTGCGTCGCCGGTGTTCATCAGGAATGCTATACTCTTGTTGGAGATAGTGAGAAGTGAAAGGACAATTACCATGAGAGAGGTGACCCAGTTGGGGACAATCTCAAAAATCCACATCAGCGCGGCAAAAGCGAAAATCGCGATTGTACGCTGCTGTGTAACGGTGAGCACGTCACCGAGGCTGCCGAAGAAAGAGGTCGGGCAGCACCACAAAAATACTGTGACAATCAGCACGATGGGCAACAGCACGCAGTACTTTACATTAATTTTTTTTGACATTTTGTAATAGGTTAAATTTATATTGAATAATGAATTACAGTTAAATGATTCCCTGCTCGAGCATGGCGGTGGCGACCTTCATGAAGCCGGCGATATTCGCGCCCTTCACATAATCGACTGTACCGTCGGGCTGGGTGCCGTATTTCACGCATGAGTCGTGGATGCTGTCCATGATGAAGTGGAGTTTCTCGTCCACTTCCTTTCCGCTCCATGAAATATGTGAGGCGTTCTGAGTCATTTCGAGACCGGAAGTGGCGACTCCGCCGGCGTTCACAGCCTTTCCGGGAGCGAAGAGCACTCCGTTGGACTGGAAATACTTGATTGCATCGCTCTGGCAGCCCATATTGCTGACTTCGCAGCAGCACCAGGTTCCGTTGGACTTAAGTTCCTTCGCATCTTCTGCACTGAGCTCATTCTGGAAGGCGCAGGGAAGGGCGATGTCGCATTTCACGCTCCAGGCTTTCTTTCCGGGAACAAAACTGCACTTGTCGGGGAACTTGACATACATATCCTCAACCTTGTTGCGGTTGGAAGTCCTCATCACAGGCATATAGTCTATCATTTCCTTTGTGATGCCGTCCGGAATCACGCAGACACCGTCAGGTCCGGACACGGCTACCACCTTGGCACCGAGCTGGGTGGCCTTGAGGCAGGCACCCCACGCCACATTTCCGAAACCGGAAACAGCCACAGTGCAGCCCTTGATGTCCTTGCCGGCCTTGTGGAGCAGGTTCTGGGTGAAATACAGGGCTCCGAAGCCTGTGGCCTCGGGACGGAGGATGGAACCGCCCCAGGTCGCGCCTTTGCCGGTGAGAACGCCGGTATTGTACTCGCGCGCGAGTTTCTTGTACATTCCGTACATATAGCCGATTTCCCTTCCGCCGCAACCTACGTCGCCTGCGGGAATATCCTGGTCGGGACCGATGCACTGCCAGAGTTCAAGCATGAATGCCTGGCAGAAGCGCATGATTTCATCATCTGACTTCCCTACCGGATCGAAATCAGAACCTCCCTTGGCTCCTCCCATCGGGAGAGTTGTCAGGGCATTCTTGAAAGTCTGCTCGAATCCGAGGAACTTGAGCATTGAAGGATTCACGGCCCTATGGAAGCGGATGCCTCCCTTGTAAGGTCCGATGGCACTGTTGAACTGGATGCGGTATCCGGTGTTCGTCTGTACCTGCCCCTTGTCATCAATCCAAGTCACACGGAAAGTGAAGATACGGTCGGGTTCGACCATTCTCTCGACAATTCTGGCCTTCTCGAACTCAGGATGCTGATTGTACACATCCTCGACAGACTCGAGCACCTCCTGAACAGCCTGGAGATATTCGTTCTCCCCGGGATATTTGGCCTTGAGGTTTTCAATGATCTGATTAGTGTTCATAGCAGTGATAAATTACTTTATTTCCCAGGTGGTCCCGCTGTGGAGCAGGTCATCCACCGTATGTATATTCGATTTGAGCATCACGTCCTTGACCTGGTCGCGGACTCCGTCGTCATAAGTGACATCCCTGACGTCGCGGATGACTCCGAGCGCTACCGGGTAGTCCGGGCCCTTCATGTCGGCAAGGGCCATGTGAATGCCGATATTGTCGGTGTGAGCGTCATGCACGAGGATATCTTCCTCAGTGAAACCGCCCTCCCCTATATGCACGACACGGATTTTCTTTCCGTCGTAAATGAGTCCTTTGTCCTTGTTCGCGCCGAAAATCATCTTCTCGCCGTGACGGAGGATGATGGTGCGGTCGGCTCTGACAGCAGGGTCGGCGATGTCCTTGTGGGCTCCATCATTGAAAATCACGCAGTTGGTGAGCATTTCCATCACGGAGCAGCCGTCATGAAGGGCAGCGGCGGTCATTATCTCCTCGTTCAGGGCAAGTTCCACATCGAGGCTTCGGGCGAAGAAAGTACCCTTGGCTCCAAGCACGAGCGAGCCCGGTTCGAAAGGATGCTCCACAGTGCCGTAAGGCGAGGTCTTGGTAATTGCGCCGAACTTCGAAGTCGGGGAATACTGTCCCTTCGTGAGGCCGTAGATGCGGTTGTTGAAAAGGATTATGTTGATGTCTATGTTGCGGCGTATGGCATGGATGAAATGATTGCCGCCGATAGCGAGAGCGTCTCCGTCACCGCAGGCTTGCCAGACAGTCAGCCAGGGATTGGCGACCTTGATTCCGGTGGAAATGGCGGTGGCGCGGCCGTGGATGCTGTGGAAACCGTAGGTATCCATATAATAAGGAAGGCGGGAGGAACAGCCGATGCCGGAAACCACCACATATCGTTCTTTCTCATATCCCAGAGCCTGGCTCACCTTGGGCAGGGCCCTTTGCAGAGCGGCAAGGACGGCGTGGTCGCCGCACCCGGGACACCAGCGTGCAAGCTGGTCGCTCTTGAAATCTTTTGCAGTAAGTGTAGCCATTATCTTCCGATGTTTTCCTTTATGGCAGCGACAACCTCGCCCACGAGGAAGGGCTGACCTTTGATTTTGTTGAGTTGCTCATACTTGAACTGGGGCAGGCAGTCACGCAGATAGCCTGCGAACTGTCCGCTGTTGAGCTCGCATACAAGTATCCTGTCATAAGCGGCGAACACCTCGGCGGTATTTGCCGGAAGCGGATTGATATAATCGAAATGTGCCAGGGCGACATCCTTCAGACCGCACTGACTGACGGCGCTGACAAGATGGCCGTAGGTTCCTCCCCATCCGACCACAAGAAGACGGCCGCTGGAAGGACCTTCGACTTTCAGTGCCGGAATCGAAGAGGCGATGCGTCTGACCTTCTCCGCCCTTTCCTCAACCATAACCGCATGATTTTCAGGATTGGAGGAGAGGACTCCGCTATGGTCTTTCTCGAGTCCGCCGACTCTGTGTTCGAAACCTTTCTGACCGGGAATAGCCCACTTGCGCACGAGTGTTTCGGGATCCCTTTCGAATGGATGGAAACAGGAGCCTTCGAAAGAGCGTGCGAAAGGCGGCTTTATCTCAGGATAATCGGACATCGGGGGGATGAGCCAGGGTTCGGAACCGTTGCCGAGGAAGCCTTCTGAAAGAAGTATGACCGGAGTCATGTGTTCGAGGGCGATTTTCGCAGCCATGAATGCGGCATCGAAGCAGTGAGAAGGGGAATGCGCGGCAATAACCGGCATAGGGCACTCTCCGCTGCGTCCGTAAAGAGCCTGGTATAAATCAGTCTGCTCTGTCTTGGTCGGAATTCCGGTACAGGGACCGGCCCTCTGGACATCCACCACCACAAGTGGCAGTTCGGTCATAACTGCAAGGCCCAGAGCTTCGCTCTTAAGGGAAAGACCGGGACCGGAAGTGGTCGTGCAGGCAAGATTCCCTGCAAACGCGGCGCCGATGGCGGTGCATATTCCGGCTATCTCGTCCTCGGCCTGGAGGGTTTTGGCTCCGAGGCTCTTGTGCAGGGCAAGCTCCTCGAGAATGCCGGTAGCAGGCGTGATGGGATATGAGCCGCAGAAAAGAGGCAGACCTGATTTCTCGGATGCGGCGAGCAGTCCCCAGGCCACTGCCTGGTTGCCGGTGATGTTCCTGTATGTCCCTTTTTCAGCGGCGGTAGGATTCACCCTGTATGTATTGGGGATGGCCTGGATTGCCGCCGCGTAGTTGAAACCGTCCTGAAGCACCTTTTTGTTGGGTTCGACGACTTCGGGATGCTTTTTGGCGAATTTGCGTTCAATGTATTCGAAGATATGGTCCAGGGGACGGCCGTAAATGTAACAAGCCATTCCCAGTGTGAACATGTTCTTGCACTTGAGAATGGCTTTGGAATCCATCCGGCTGTCCGAGAGTGACTCTTTGGTCAGGGTCGTGATAGGCGCCGGGATTATGGTCCTGTCCTCAATACCGAGTTCCTCGAAAGGATTCTGAGTCTTGAAGCCGGCCTTCTGCATGAGGGTATCGTCAAAGGCGTCTGAATCGACGATTACCATGGCCGTTCTCTTGCACCACTGGGCATTGGTCTTGAGGGCCGCAGGATTCATTGCGACCAAGAGGTCGCAGAAATCTCCCGGAGTGCCCACATGGGTGCTCCCTATATGTACCTGAAAACCGGATACTCCCGCAAGCGTCCCGTGAGGGGAACGGATTTCCGCCGGGTAGTCCGGGAAAGTGGAAAGTGAATTTCCGAAGACGGCTGAAGATTCGGCAAAAAGAGACCCGGTGAGCTGCATGCCGTCACCGGAATCTCCTGCGAATCTAATTACGACGTCTTCTATGTCAATAACGCCGTGTTCCATGACACCCTGCCGCTCCTACTGCTCCTGTTGGGCCTGGGCGGCCTCATACTTTGCCTGACGGGCTGCGGCTACGGATTCCATTGTCCTGTCCTCGGGGATACCGAGC
Organism: Bacteroidales bacterium; assembly: GCA_024401675.1. GTDB lineage: Bacteria > Bacteroidota > Bacteroidia > Bacteroidales > UBA932 > Cryptobacteroides. The sequence continues at coordinate 10,202 of JAKSKQ010000024.1, forward strand.
TCGGTGCGCACTGCAGCTGTGATGTCAATACTCTGGGCGGCATCGATATAGAGGACACTGGCCTTGTCGAACACGAATGCAAGTCCTTTCTCGGCAGCCACCTTGTTGACAGCCTGCTGGGCAGCCTCCACGATGGGAGCCATAAGAGTCTGCTGCTGCTCGGAAAGTTCCTGCTGGACGGTCTCCTGGAACTCGCGGATACGGTTCTGGAGATCCTCAAGTTCGCGCTCCTTGCTCTGAAGGATGGAAGGAGTGCTTGCCCAAGTCGCCTTCTTCTGCTCGTACTGACTCATCTTGTTCTGGAATTCCTGTACCAGTTCCTGGTAAGTCTCGCTTGCAGCCTGCTGCGCGGCAGCCATCTTGTCCATTGCTTCATCCATCTGATTCATGAGCTGGACTGTTTCCTGAAAGTCAATGTGACCGAATTTCTGGGCGGAAGCCGCACTGCTGACCAATGCGAGGGCAGCGATGATAGTAACTAACTTTTTCATATCTTTTTGAATTGTAATAATCTGTATTTTGACACTTTTTCCGGACGAATGTAAATTATCAGAACTGCTGACCTATGACAAAATGGAACTGGCTTTTGCCGTGGACAGGGTCGTCGAAACCGTATCCCCAGTCAACTCCGAGCAGACCGACCATCGGGAGGAACACCCTCACGCCGACACCGGCGGATCTCTTGATCTGGAAAGGGTTGAACTTCTTTATGTCCGACCAGCAGTTACCGCCCTCTACGAAAATCAACGCGAAGATTGTCGATTGCGGCTGGAGAAGGACAGGATAACGGAACTCGACTGTGAACTTGTCATAGACATAACCGGCATAGGCATAGGACGACTCTGTGGGAATCGTTTCTGTCAGGGAGTAGTTCTCGTATCCCCTCAGGGAAATGACATCGGCTCCGTAGAAGTTGTAGCCGGACATACCGTCACCGCCGACCAGGAAGCCCTCGAAAGGAGAGTAGCCCCAATTGCGGTTGTAATAGCCCAGATATCCGAAGTTTGCGGAAGCCATCAGGACAAGGTCACCCACTATTCTTGTATAGACGCTGCTCTTGAAGGTCCACTTGTGGTACTCTATCCACTTGTAATGATCCGCGGCGCTCATCTTCTGCCAGTCAACGCTCTTCCAATCCTTCCTCATCAGAGAGAAGGGAGGGGTGAGTTGCAGTCCGACCGAGAATGTAGAGCCCTCGCGGGGATAAATCTGCTGGTCGGTGCTGGTCCTGGAAAGATTGATGGAGTATGAGACATTGTGAGACTTTCCGGTATCGAACATGAAGTAGTTGCGCCAGTCCTTGAGTTCGTAGGTCTGCCAGCTGAGCTGGTGGTAGAGAGTGAAGTTCCTGTCAGGCCACTTCAGTCTCTTTCCGAGGCTTGCCGCAAAACCATAGACATTCATGTACTGGTCGTCGTTGAGGAAGCCGATTGCCACATAGGAATTGGTCTGCCTCGTGTAGTATGCGGAAAGGCTCAGGGATATGGGCTTCTTGCCGGTGAGCCAGGGCTCCATGAAACTTGCGGAAAGACTCGTGTAATAGGTTCCGGAAGTCTGGAAGCGTATGGAGAGGTTCTGTGCGTCTCCGAGCGGAACCGGTCTCCAGGCGGTCTTGTCGAAAAAGCGTCTGGTGGAGAAGTTGTTGAAACTGAGTCCGAGAGTGCCGACGAAAGTGTTGCCGCCCCAACCTCCGGAAAGTTCCAGCTGGCTGGAAGGCTTTTCGGTGACATTATATACGATATCCACCGTATTGTTCATGCTGTTCGGGAGGATGGCCCAGCCTTTGGACGGGTCGGAAATGGCCTCGGGGTCGAACTGTCCCATAGAAGAAATCTCCCTGATGGAACTCTCGAAATCGCTCTGCGAGAACAGGTAGCCCGGACGGGTATAGACCTGACGGCGGACCACCCTCTCGTTGGTGAGGTCGTTGCCGTTGATGATGATATTGTTGAGAGTTGCCTGCTTGCCCTCGGATATGCGCATCTGGACATCGACGGAGTCGCCTTCAATCATAAGTTCCACAGGCTGCATGGAGAAGAACAGATAGCCGTTGTCCCGGTAAAGTTTGGACACGTCGTACTCGTTCTGCTTGCCGCCTCCGAAAAGACGCTTCTCCATGGTGACCACATCATAGGGGTCACCCTTCTGGATATTCAGTATTCCGTCGAGCATCTCGGTACTGAAAACCGAATTGCCGGTCCAGGTGATGTTCCTGAAGTAATATCTCTTTCCCTCATCGAACACGAAATCAATCTGCATGAACTTGTCATCCAGATAATAAATCGAATCCTTGACTATCCTGGCATCGCGGAAACCCTCCTCGTTGAAAGTCTCGATAAGATGCTTCTTGTCCTCGGGATATTCTTTCTCGTCGAATTTCTTGCTCTTGAAGAAGCTGACGAAACGACGGTCACGCGTCTTCTTCATGCTTCTGGCAAGTTTGTCATCCTTGATATGGTCGTTGCCGTCGAATGTGATTGTCTTGACCTTTACCTTGGGTCCCTTGTCCACCACGAAATTAACTCTCACCGCATTGCGGATCACCGAGTCACGCTTGACAAGAGGCGTCACATCCACCTTCAGGAAACCTTTTTCCTTATAGTATTTCTTGATGATGTCGCTGTTGGCCTTGGCCAGATACTCCGAATATTCGCTTCCCCTCTTGATGGTGACTCTCTCCGCTATGTCCTTCTGCTCTCCCGTCTTGACGCCGGAAACTATCCATTTTGAAATTCTCGGGCGTTCAGTGAGGGATATCAGGAAATACGCGGTGTCACGGCCGGCGCTGAGCGAATCTATGGTAATGGATATGTTTTCGAAATATTTGCGCTGCCAGAGTTTGCGGACTATGGAAGACAACTGGTCGGAAGGCACGGTGACTGTGTCGCCATTGCGGATTCCGGTGAGCTGGAGTATCTGTCCTTCACTGAAATAGCTGATGCCCTCGACTCTCATTCCGCCGACCACATAACTCTGCGGCCTGTTGTAGTCCACCACCACTCCCTGCGCTGACACCGGGCTCCACAAAGCGGCTGCGGCAAGGACAAGAAGCACTGATAACAAGCGTAATTTCATCGAACGGCTCTGAATAGTTTGAAACTGCAAATATAGTTAAACTTTTCCGTATCGTCTATCGCGGCGGGAATAAACCTCAAGGGCTTCCATGAATTCCTTTTCTCCGAATTCAGGCCAGAGGACATCGGTGAACAGAAATTCGGAATAAGCCGCCTGCCAGAGGAAATAATTGCTCAGACGGGACTCCCCGGAAGTGCGGATGATAAGGTCGGGATCCGGCATTCCGTTTGTGACAAGGCGCGCTCCGAAATCATCCATGGATATGTCTTCAGGACGAATCTTCCCGGCAGAGGCGTCAGAGGCCAGTTTCCTCGCGGCCTCGAGGATGTCCCACTTGCCGGAATAACTGAGCATGACCACGAGAGTCATCCCCGTATTGGAGGCTGTCGCGTTTTCAAGGGCCTTGATACCGGCCTTGAGCGCAACTGAAAGACGGGAATAGTTGCCGAGGACCTTGAACTTGATATTATTGTCCATAAAGGTCGGCAACTCGTTCTTCATACATCTCATCATAAGGGACATGAGTCCTTCGACCTCTTCCATGGGCCGTCCCCAGTTTTCTTCGGAGAAGGCATACAGCGAAAGATACTCCACTCCGGCCCTGGCGGCAGCGGTGGCACATTTCCGGACACTTTCGACTCCGGCGAAATGCCCTTCCAGACGTTGCTTGCCCTGACGGGTTGCCCAGCGGCCGTTGCCATCCATGATTATTGACACATGGCGCGGTACTTTCAATTCATTGTTTTCCATAAAGTCTAGTTTCTTGAATCTTCACCCCAGTGCAGTTTGCCCACAAGGGCGCCTATGAAGTTGGACCCGGAAGGCCTTACGCGCTTTAGCGAAAAGCGTGCCAGAGAAATATCTATGCGGCTGTCTCCGGGAATGGTCATGCTGCTGTTGTCTGCAGATAGAATCACCTCGTCCGCCCTGGAACGGCAGCGCAGTGAAATACTCGATGACGAAGGCACGACAAGGGGTCTCACATTGAGGTTGTGCGGTGATATCGGGGATATTATCAGTACATCGGAGCCCGGCATGACTATCGGGCCGCCCACGCTCAGGGAATACGCGGTGGAACCGGCGCTGGTCGCGACCAGAAGGCCGTCGGCCCAATATGTGGGAAGCGTCACATCATCTATGGTGACATCCACCCCCATCATGGGACCGGATCCCCGTGTGATATAAATATCATTGAAAGCATGGAACCGGGTCCCGCCGCATAGGGCTGTCAGCACATTTCCCTTCTCGATAGTGTAGTTTCCGTCGAGAAGAGCGTCGCAAACCGTCTCCCACCTGTTTTCGGACAGAAATCCCAGACGGCCGAAATTCACTCCGACGACGGGAATCTCCCTGTCGGAAGATATGGCCGCCGCACTCAGGAAAGTGCCGTCTCCGCCTACCGCAATGATGAAATCCGTATCTTCCTCAAGGTCTTCTCTGCCGTGAAGTTCATACAGGGACACGCCCGAGGCGAGCAGTCTTGAGCGAAGTCCGCTGATTTTTTCGAGATTGCCTGTGTCGGGGACAAACAGTGCCGCTTTCATAGATTTACCGTTACTTGCCATAACCTACAAAGTTAATGAAAGAGTTTCATATTTTAAAGAAAATCTTCGCAGATGCGAAAAAAGGGCCGAAGAAGGAATGATTATTGCAAATATTGGTTAATTTTGTATTTCTTTGCGATTCACGTTATGACAAAACTCAGTGTGAATATCAATAAAATCGCCACTCTGCGCAATTCGCGCGGAGGAGTTGTTCCGGATGTGACCAAAGCGGCCCTGGACTGCGAGCGCTTCGGTGCCGAGGGGATTACCGTGCACCCGAGGCCGGATGAAAGGCATATCCGCTACAGCGATGTGCGCTCCATCCGTCCCCTGCTCTCCACCGAGTTCAACATCGAGGGCAATCCCATCCCGAAGTTCGTGGACCTTGTGGACGAAGTCCTTCCGACTCAGGTCACTCTGGTTCCGGACGGGGATAATGTGATCACCTCCAATGCCGGCTGGGACACTGTCCGAAACCGCGGATTCCTTACCGACATCTGCTCCCACTTCCGTTCCGAAGGCATCAGGGTATCCATCTTCGTGGATCCCGATCCCGAGATGGTGGAAGGAGCCGCCCTCTGCGGAGCCGACAGAGTGGAACTCTATACTGAAAGGTACGCCGCCCTCTACCCCCAGGGGCCCGAGGCAGCGATCCGGCCGTATGTCAAGGCAGCCCTGACTGCGCGGGAAGCCGGTCTGGGACTGAATGCCGGCCACGACCTCTCCCTTGAGAATCTGGAATATTTCTCCGGCAGGATTGACTTCCTGGATGAGGTCTCCATCGGCCACGCCATCATATCCGATGCCCTCTATCTGGGACTTGAGGAAACCATCCGCAGGTATCTTGCCTGCATAAAACATTAGAATTCAAACAATATCCAAAATAAAATGAAAAAGATTTTCACTCTCACTCTCATCGCCGCAGCAATGCTCGCTGCCGCATGCAACACAGTCAAAAAAGACCAGAACACCGCGTCAGAGGAATGCTCCTGCACCTGCAAGGACCTCACCATCGCCTTCTTCGACCTTGACAGAGTCATCGCCGAATACGACATGGCCAACGATCTCCGCAGCACAGTTGAGGCAAAGGTAGCCGGCATCCAGAAAGAAATCGACAAGAGAGGTTCGAAACTTGAGAACGACATCGCCGACTGGCAGGACAAGGTCAGCAAGGGTCTCATGACACGCAGCACCGCTGAAGCCCAGGGCCAGAAGCTCGACCAGCGCAGGAACGAATTCCAGGAGTATGCCGCCCAGAAGCAGCAGGAAATCATGGAAGAGCAGCAGGTCATGATGAATCAGATCGGTGACGCCATCCAGAACTATGTTGACAAGTACAATGAGGACAAGCAGTACTCCCTCATCCTTACCAACCAGGGCAATGTTCCTGTGATTGCAGGTGACGCCTCCCTGAATATCACCGACGAAATCATCGCCGGTCTCAATGAAGAATACGTCAAGAATAAAAAATAATCCATCGTGATTTTTTCAAGACACACAGGGAAAATTTTCCGGGGCGCTTTTGCAGTTGCAATGGCGCTCTGCCTGTCTGCGGCATTCTCAGGAGAGTGTCCGGCGCAGAACAGTGAAAGTTACATCGCGCCCCCGGTGTCAATCAGCAGGGACAAGGTACGCATAGACGGAAAGATGTACTATTCGCATGTCGTGCTCGAAAGGCAGACTCTGTACTCCATCAGCAAGGCATACAATATCTCTATCGACGAGCTCTATGCCGCCAATCCTTCCCTGAAAGAAGAGGGTCTGAAAAAGAACTCCATAATAGTGATTCCCATCCGGGACGCTTCCGCCCAGACCGATGCTGTTGTCATTATCGGACCGTCAGTCCCGGAACCGGAAGTTTCCCCTCTGGAGAATGTGGCAGCCACAGTGTCCGTGCCTGAAAACAGTATCATCCACACTGTGAAATGGTTCGAGAGTTTCGAGGACATAGCCGACAAGTATGAGGTGACCGTAGAGGACATCATGAAAGCCAACGGTCTGACTTCGCGCAAGATAACCACTCATCAGAAACTCATCATCCCCGCTTTGGCGGTTTCCTCTGTAACGGAGGCCGCTCGGGAGGAGGAGGTCTATGTGCTTCCCGATTCCCTCGGCTTCGTGCGCAGGAACATTTCAGTCCTGATGATGCTTCCGCTCAAGTTGTCGCAAAAACCCGAAGGCGAGACAAACTACATGGACTTCTACTGCGGAGCCCTGCTCGCCGCAAGGGACTGTGCCCTGAAAGGAATTAACATCGAACTTCAGGTAGTGGATGTCTCAGATGGTGTGCCTGTCATTGATTACTCCCTCTTCGATGCAGTTATCGGCCCTGTCAGCCCGTCAGATATCGAGACAGTCCTCGAACTGCTGCCTTCAGACAAGATGCTGATTTCGCCGATGAATCCCAAGGTCCTCCCTCTGGCAAGCACTCATCCGAACCTGATACAGGCTCCCACCCCTTCCGGCACCCAGGTCGAAGATCTCGTATCCTGGATAAAGGAAGACTTGAAGTTCGGGGACAATGTCATGATGATTTACGAGAAATCTTCCATCGGTGAAGAATCCGGAAACGATATTCCCGAAGAAGCGGAGAAGCTTGCCGGACTCCTTGAAGAACACGGCATCTTATTCACGACATTCTCATACAATATCCTTGAAGGCCGCGACATTGCCGAAACCATGGAGATTGAAATGCAACTCATAAGCGACACTAAAGTCATCATTGCATCTGAAAGTGAAGCCTTTGTCGGAGATGTAGTGAGGAATCTGTCCGTCATGGAGCACAAGGGGCACAAGCCTGTGCTGTACTCCCAGTCGAAGATCAAGTCTTTCGAGACCATCGACGCCGAGAGCCTTCACAAAATCAACCTTCATATCTGCCAGAGTTACGAGGTGGATTACAATTCCGCCGATGTGCAGAAGTTCCTGCTTCAGTACAGAGCCCTGTACAATACCGAACCGGGGCCCTTCGCATTCCAGGGATATGATCTCACATCCTATTTCACGGATATGATTGCCTCTTTCGGGAACGGATGGACAGGGCATCTCCAGGACAGGACAACATCAGGACTCCAGTCGGACTTCAAGTTCTCAAGGATTCCTGACGGCGGCTTTGTCAACAGCGCCACTCAGAGGCTTGTCTATGCCCCGGGATATGTAATTACGAAGATTGACCGGAACGCCGGTTCTCCAGAATAAGGGATTTTGCATTTGCGATGGCTTCGTCCGAAAGACGCGAGCCGCTCAGCATTCTGGCAATTTCAAGAACTCTCTGCTCGTCGGAGAGTTTTTTTATGCTTGTGTGCTCCCCCGAGTCGTCCTTGCTCACAAGCAGATGCGCTTTCCCCTTCACGGCCACCTGGGGAAGATGGGTGATGGCGAATACCTGCATGAAGTCCCCCATCGAGCAGATGACCTGCCCCATCTTGTCCGCCACGCTGCCGGAAACTCCGGAATCGATTTCATCGAAAATCATTGTGGGCATCTGTGTGTATTTCGCCATGAGGGCTTTAAGGGACAGCATGATTCTGGACATTTCACCGCCAGAAGCACAGCGGGCGACATCCACAGGATTCGTCCCCGAAGAACTGAACAGGAACGTGACCCTGTCGGTACCCCTCGCCGACGGAGAGTCATCTTCAAGATTCACTGAGAACACGCTTTTGGAAAGTTCCATCAGGTGCAGACTGTCCCGGACGGCAGCGGAAAAGGCTTCACAGGAGTTTTTCCTTGCCATTGACAAGTCGGCACAAATCGAGTCATAGCGCTTGAGAGAGACTGACAGTTTCTTTTCCAATTCCTCTATTGAGGCGCTGAGGGTATCTGTATCCACAAGGCAGCGTGAAAATTCATCCCTGCGGGAAATGAGTTCTGAAATCGACGTGCAGGAGAATTTTTTAAGCAGTCCGTACAGGAGGGACATCCTCTCTTCCAATTGTTCAAGAGCGGAATTGTCCGAGGGGAGCGAGGCGCTCATGGAACCAAGTTCGGAAAGTATGTCATCGACTTCGACTCTGGCACTTTCAAGCCTTGATGAAAGTTCCCCGCATTCAGGGACGAATGCGGAAAGCCTTTCAAGTCTGCGGACTATGTCCCTTAGATTGCCGGCAATGGAAATGTGTTCCCCGGAGTCGCCTGCCGGCGGTTCTCCCAGGGATGCTATTTCATCGAAAGCGATGCGTATGTCTTCGAGAGAAGACAGTTTGCGGTGCTCTTCCTCAAGAGTTTCAAGTTCACCGGGGTCCCTGAGGGCGGCCTTGTCGAGCTGTTCGAACTGGGCCTGATTGTATTCCTTTTCCGCATTGAGATGCGACAGCGACTCCCGGGCATCCCTGAGGGAGGCCCGCAGTTTCAGCACTTCGGCATATTCTGCGGCGCACTGCTCCAAAAGGGCCTTGTTGCCGGCAAAATGATCCAGGAGGGAAAGCTGGAAGTCCTTGTCTTTCAGCAGAAGAGTCTGGTGCTGGGAATGGATGTCCAGAAGATGGGAGGACAGTTCTGTCAGAATCGCGGTAGTCACCGGAATGTCGTTGATGAAAGCCCTCGACCTGCCGGTTGCGGCAAGCTGACGACGTATCAGAAGGTGTCCGTCGTCCCAGTCAAGGTCATTGTCTTCAACTATGGCCTTGACCGCGCTATTATCCTCCCCTACCGTAAATTCCGCTTCCACCACACAGGTGGAAGCACCGTTTGATATTACCGAGCTGTCGGCCTTTGCGCCGAGAGCAAGGGACAAGGCTCCGAGCATTATGGACTTGCCGGCTCCCGTCTGGCCAGTGATGATGACCAGAGACTCCGGGAATTCCACATCGAGGGAATCGATGAGGGCATAGTTCTCAATATGAAGCCTTGAAAGCATGGAACTTCGGACTTATTCGTCTGACTCGGCCATACGGTAGTCGAGTTCGCCCTGCTGGAACTCGGAGATTGCGACAAGTCCGGCCTTCGGTTTCTTTTCGTAGATCTTGGAGATTTCAATCTGCTCGTGATTCTCAGTGAATTCCTCCATCTGGCCTTCCTGCTCGTTGCGGAAATCCTCGAGCTTCTTCGCAAGTTCCTTTTTCTCGGCCATTGATATCTGGTCAGCCCTCTTGGAGAGGATGACTACTGTTTCATAGATGTTTCCTGTGGGTGCCGCGAAATCGCAGAGATCGCGGGTCTGGGTGTTTGTAGGGATGTTCTTTGCCATAATATTTGTAACTGATTTTATTCAGACTGTTTCAGGTGTCCGTTTAATTATACAAAAGGCGCTCCGAAAAAGTTTCAAAATTTTTCGGAGCGTCCATTTATTTCTTGCCGTGTTTCGCGTTGATATCTATTCCCGCCGCGACATCTTCATCAATCTTCGCGCGCCGCTTTTCCTTAGTCTCGCGCTTGATTCTGTCCCAAAGTTTTTCCTTTTTCTTGGTCTTGCTTTCCTGAATCATCTGCTCGTTCTCGCGGGCCATGGCCTTGAAGTCGAGGCTCTCGTCGTCAGTGGCCTTCTTCAGAAGAGCAGCCCTTTCCTTTGCGAACTGCCGCTCCGAGGTCTCGGCGACAACCCCCACATCCTTTCCGAGAGCCTTCTGGGAACGCTTGTAAAGCACCTCCAGTTCGGGACGGTATCCGGATTCGGGCAGCTCGCCCACAAAGTTCAGATAGTCGTCCACAAATACCAGATAGCGTTCATGCTGCTTGCTCTGCACACTGTTGAATGCATATTTGTAAGATGACATTGCGGTATAATAGAGGATTTCCTCCCTGAACCGGTTGTCCGCATTGTCCTTCAGCACATTCTTCAGGGCCACATGTGCCGCGAGATAATCCTCGATGCTGTAGTAAAGTTTAGCGGCCTCATAAGCTTTGCGGTCCAGCCTTCCGGTCAGGTCGTCCACCATTTTCTTGCAGGTCGCGAGATAGCGGGTCTGAGGGAATTCACGGAGATAGTCGGCAATTTCTCCGAGAGCCCTGTTGGTCGGGGTCTGGTCCAACTCGTAGCGCAGTGTCTGCCGGAACAGGCAATCTATTCTCAGGAAACGTCCTTCCTCGGCGAAACCGCTTCTGGGATAATTGTTTATGAGCTGTTCAAAATTGGTCTCGGCAGTGTAGTAGTCCTTGTTGTTGTAGTTGCTGGCGCCCCAGTAATAGAGCACAGTGTCATCCCTTTCCGTGCCTTTGGTAAGCATTGAGAGCGATTCGAACATCTGGGCCGCCTTGTTGTATTTCTTATTGTTGTAAAGTTCGAAGGCGGCTTTGTATTTAGCCTCGGTGTCGTTGCTCTCCAGCAGCAATTCGTACTGTGATTTGCAGGCAGGAAGCAGCAGGACTGCGAAAAGCAGTGAGATAAGAATCCTATTTTTCATCATTTGTCTTGTCTTCGTAAAGCGCAGGCTGCACATACATGTTGTACAGGTAGCACCATGAGCCTGTCCAATACTGCTGAAGGGCTTTCTTTCCGGCCACATTGTCCCTGAAAGATGTCCAGTTTATGAGAATCTGCGGATTCGGATTGACTTTCAATGTGTCGTAGATGGGAATCGAATAGTATTTGTATGAATTGAAATATTTGTCCTTGAAAGCCACCGAATCAGTATGGGAATCGGTGAAGCGGATCTCATAGTTCAGGATTCCGTTGTATGAAAGAGAATCGATGATGCCGAACTCCACATTGATGGGATTGTCCTTCTCTTCGTCCCTGGTTCCGATTGCCATATTGATATAACCGCCGGAGAACCAGCACTGAGAGAGGTTCACCGGAATATAATTCAGAGAGTCAGCCTTCTTCACATGTACCGCCTCGACAATCTGCACGGAATCGGACGAGGTGATGGCGACCTGGGCCACGGCGTTCTCGACTCCGCTGATATTGCAAAGCACGCAGGTGCGCGGGTTGGTCAGGACCTCCGGGAAAAGGTCTTTGTTGGAAATGTCATATCTGAGACCCTCATCCGAGATGAATGCGCCGTCGTAAGCATTGCCCATTACACGGTTGTTGGTGATATTGATGGTATTCTCCAACTTGCAGGAGCAAAGGAGAACTGCGACTGACAGAAGTGCTGAAAATTTGGAAATGCTGATTCTCATAACTGAATATATTTATTCTTCATGTGTTCAAATGTCATGCCTCGCCCCGGCGGCCTTTTTCTTGTTGGGACGGACCACGAACTGGATGTCCACGCCCTCAAGTTTGTAGCCGCGGAATTTTTTCCGGGAAACCGCGTCTTCAATCGCCGCAAGGATTTCGTCGCCGGCCACATCCTTGAAAATATGATTCTCGCAGTCATACATATGTGCATGCGGAGCGGCTGTTATGTCGAAATACATCTTGTTGTTGGCACTGAGACGATGCGAATAGATGCCACAGAGTGCAAGTTGCGACAGGATATTATAGACAGATGCCACCGTCACCTTCACATCAGACTCCTCCCTGATGGTATCCGCCACCATGTCCGCACTGGCATGGCCGAGTTTCATCATAGCCTCATGGACTGCCAGACGCTGCGATGTAGCCTTGAGGCCCGTCTTCTTCAGAAGGGCCGCAAAGACATCCATATTGCAAGGTTTCTGCGGAATGCTCATCTATCGCCTAATGCTATAAACTGCAAATTTAATTCCGCAAGTTAAATTTTACAAATTAAAAACATCAAAGT